>NZ_RHJQ01000009.1:0-1693 GCF_004211995.1 Escherichia sp. E14S1 | reverse complement strand
TCTTTAACAATTTATCAGACAATCTGTGTGGGCACTCGAAGATACGGATTCTTAACGTCGAAAGACGATAAATGAATACCAAGTCTCAAGAGTGAACACGTAATTCATTACGAAGTTTAATTCTTTGAGCATCAAACTTTTAAATTGAAGAGTTTGATCATGGCTCAGATTGAACGCTGGCGGCAGGCCTAACACATGCAAGTCGAACGGTAACAGAAAGAAGCTTGCTTCTTTGCTGACGAGTGGCGGACGGGTGAGTAATGTCTGGGAAACTGCCTGATGGAGGGGGATAACTACTGGAAACGGTAGCTAATACCGCATAACGTCGCAAGACCAAAGAGGGGGACCTTCGGGCCTCTTGCCATCGGATGTGCCCAGATGGGATTAGCTAGTAGGTGGGGTAACGGCTCACCTAGGCGACGATCCCTAGCTGGTCTGAGAGGATGACCAGCCACACTGGAACTGAGACACGGTCCAGACTCCTACGGGAGGCAGCAGTGGGGAATATTGCACAATGGGCGCAAGCCTGATGCAGCCATGCCGCGTGTATGAAGAAGGCCTTCGGGTTGTAAAGTACTTTCAGCGGGGAGGAAGGGAGTAAAGTTAATACCTTTGCTCATTGACGTTACCCGCAGAAGAAGCACCGGCTAACTCCGTGCCAGCAGCCGCGGTAATACGGAGGGTGCAAGCGTTAATCGGAATTACTGGGCGTAAAGCGCACGCAGGCGGTTTGTTAAGTCAGATGTGAAATCCCCGGGCTCAACCTGGGAACTGCATCTGATACTGGCAAGCTTGAGTCTCGTAGAGGGGGGTAGAATTCCAGGTGTAGCGGTGAAATGCGTAGAGATCTGGAGGAATACCGGTGGCGAAGGCGGCCCCCTGGACGAAGACTGACGCTCAGGTGCGAAAGCGTGGGGAGCAAACAGGATTAGATACCCTGGTAGTCCACGCCGTAAACGATGTCGACTTGGAGGTTGTGCCCTTGAGGCGTGGCTTCCGGAGCTAACGCGTTAAGTCGACCGCCTGGGGAGTACGGCCGCAAGGTTAAAACTCAAATGAATTGACGGGGGCCCGCACAAGCGGTGGAGCATGTGGTTTAATTCGATGCAACGCGAAGAACCTTACCTGGTCTTGACATCCACAGAACTTTCCAGAGATGGATTGGTGCCTTCGGGAACTGTGAGACAGGTGCTGCATGGCTGTCGTCAGCTCGTGTTGTGAAATGTTGGGTTAAGTCCCGCAACGAGCGCAACCCTTATCCTTTGTTGCCAGCGGTCCGGCCGGGAACTCAAAGGAGACTGCCAGTGATAAACTGGAGGAAGGTGGGGATGACGTCAAGTCATCATGGCCCTTACGACCAGGGCTACACACGTGCTACAATGGCGCATACAAAGAGAAGCGACCTCGCGAGAGCAAGCGGACCTCATAAAGTGCGTCGTAGTCCGGATTGGAGTCTGCAACTCGACTCCATGAAGTCGGAATCGCTAGTAATCGTGGATCAGAATGCCACGGTGAATACGTTCCCGGGCCTTGTACACACCGCCCGTCACACCATGGGAGTGGGTTGCAAAAGAAGTAGGTAGCTTAACCTTCGGGAGGGCGCTTACCACTTTGTGATTCATGACTGGGGTGAAGTCGTAACAAGGTAACCGTAGGGGAACCTGCGGTTGGATCACCTCCTTACCTTAAAGAA
>NZ_RHJQ01000008.1:490974-575831 GCF_004211995.1 Escherichia sp. E14S1 | reverse complement strand
CTGCCAGGCATCAAATAAAACGAAAGGCCCAGTCGAAAGACTGGGCCTTTTGTTTTGTCTGTCGTCCGTCCTGAATAGCGTAGGTAGTAAAAACCACCTGATGTGGTTCTGACTAAGAAATAAAAACCCTGCCATTCCCTTGTATACGCCAGATGCTCGCCCATTTCCATACGACAACCTCACCTGAAATCCTTCCTGGTCATCCAGAATAATCATTCCCCTGCTAACTAAATTCGCAGTTATGGTTGCACAAACATCGGTAACAAATGTATAACATCTGTCTTACTAAATAATAAACAACATTGGCCGACAAAAGCATCGGATTATGGCAGGAGAAATATTGGCATGGCAGAAAGCACTGTAACGGCAGACGACAAACTGACAAGTAGTGATACTCGTCGCCGCATCTGGGCAATAGTAGGGGCCTCTTCAGGTAATCTGGTCGAGTGGTTCGATTTTTATGTCTACTCATTCTGTTCCCTCTACTTTGCCCACATTTTCTTCCCTTCTGGTAACACTACCACTCAATTACTGCAAACAGCCGGTGTTTTTGCTGCGGGCTTTCTGATGCGTCCAATCGGTGGCTGGCTATTTGGACGCATAGCCGATAAACATGGTCGTAAAAAATCAATGCTGTTATCGGTGTGTATGATGTGTTTCGGATCTCTGGTTATTGCCTGCCTCCCTGGTTATGAAACTATCGGTACCTGGGCTCCGGCATTATTGCTTCTCGCGCGTTTATTCCAGGGATTATCCGTTGGTGGAGAATATGGCACCAGCGCCACCTATATGAGTGAAGTTGCTGTCGAAGGGCGCAAAGGGTTCTATGCTTCGTTCCAGTACGTCACGCTAATTGGCGGTCAGTTGCTGGCCTTACTGGTGGTGGTTGTTCTACAACATACTATGGAAGATTCTGCTCTTAGAGAGTGGGGATGGCGCATTCCTTTTGCGTTAGGAGCGGTGTTAGCCGTTGTGGCATTGTGGTTACGTCGTCAGTTAGATGAAACTTCACAACAAGAGACGCGAGCGTTAAAAGAAGCGGGGTCAATGAAAGGATTATGGCGCAATCGCCGTGCATTCATCATGGTTCTCGGCTTCACTGCTGCGGGTTCTCTTTGTTTCTATACCTTTACCACCTATATGCAGAAATATCTGGTGAATACTGCGGGAATGCACGCTAACGTAGCAAGCGGCATTATGACTGCGGCATTGTTTGTATTTATGCTCATTCAACCGTTCATTGGCGCGCTGTCAGATAAGATTGGACGCCGAACCTCAATGTTATGCTTTGGCTCTTTGGCCGCTATTTTTACCGTCCCCATACTATCAGCATTGCAGAACGTCTCCTCTCCTTATGCCGCTTTTGGTCTGGTGATGTGCGCCCTGCTGATAGTGAGTTTTTATACATCAATCAGTGGAATACTGAAGGCTGAGATGTTCCCGGCGCAGGTTCGCGCATTAGGTGTTGGTCTGTCATATGCGGTCGCCAATGCTATATTTGGTGGTTCGGCGGAGTATGTAGCGTTGTCGCTGAAATCGATAGGAATGGAAACGGCATTTTTCTGGTATGTGACATTGATGGCCGTGGTAGCGTTTCTGGTTTCTTTGATGTTGCATCGCAAAGGGAAGGGGATGCGTCTTTAGTGATGCGCTATTTGCCAGACGGTATAGCCGGTAGTTGCACCGGCTATATCCCAGGCAAAATCCTTCCAGCTCCAGCCGCTCCCCTCAGGGCGGCTATCCCAAAGCTCTTTTGACACTCCCAGCCCTACAGAGAACACCAGCCCGAACATCGCGCTGCGGTCGCGGCTCATCCCCTGATGTTGCGCGTATTCATTTCCTGCGGCGGAAAGCATCGCCGAGGCGATAAAGTGTTGAGCTTTATCCTGCCCGCTCCAGCTATCGTTAGCCATATGGCTGCATCCAGAAAGTAACAATAGCGAACAGACAAAAAGAATACGCAACGCGGCCTCCAAAAAACAAACCCCGTACAGGACGGGGTTCAGATTACAGGATACGGCTAATTAATCGGTCGATGCGGATGCGGCGCAAACGGCGGATAAGTTTGCGAACTTTTACCGGGTAATCGGCAATACTTTGCAGATCGCGGTAGTGCTTAACAATGGTGGTATGCTCGCGGATCAGAGCCAGTTCTTTTTCACGCTGCGGCGCAAGCTCCAGTTGTGGATCGTGGATCAAAATGGCGTTTTCCAGATCCAGACGCCAGGCGCGTGGGTTCAGGTTATTACCGGTTATCAGCATCCACTTATCATCAACCCACATTCCTTTCAGGTGATAAGTATTATCGTCATCTTTCCACAAACGGACCACTAACTGGTCAGTATTGACGTAATACTGCAAACGACTCAGGAAGCGACGCAAATTAATCTCATAAAGATAAGGCAACGCGCCAATTATCTTGAATGGCTCATCTTCCGGAATATAGAAGTCATTCGCGGTTTTATCACCAACGATAATTTCGACCTTTTTCCCTTCACGCAGCAACTGGATGATATTGCGCACCAGGATTGCCGGCAGGTTGAAGTATGGCGTACAGATAGTCAGTTTCTGTTCTGCACAGGGCATCAGATGGAAAATGGTCTTGTTCAACAGACTCGATTTCCCCAGCCCCACTAGCGGCGTTACGGAAAGCTGATCGTTGTCGGCATCTCCCTGGAAATGATAAGCGGCATCGCGCAGCTCCTGGCGAAACAGGCGAATGTCGTTCTTGATTTCCGGGCTTTTTGGGCGATGTTCATCATCCAGACGGTTAACACCGCGACCATTCATAATATTCTGCGTAACCCATTCAAACATAATGTCTGACATCTTGCGGTTACGAATCAGATGGTAACGGTCGTAGCGGTATTTATCGTGCTGATGCAGATAAACATCGTTCAGGCTGGCACCGCTGTAAAGTACGCTATCGTCGATGATAAAGCCTTTAAAATGCAGAACGCCCAGGGCTTCACGGGTATTGATGGGTACGCCATAAACCGGAACATCTACGCCCGGATTTTCCTGCGCCATGCGGCAGTACCAGTCAGCGTTAGTGTTAGATGCCGCAGCGCCAATGCGTCCACGTTGCGCACGATGCCAGTCGACCAGCACCCGCACATCCAGTTCCGGACGCTGCCGTTTAGCCTCATATAGCGCGCTCAGAATGCCTTTGCCACCATCATCCTGTTCGAGATACAGGGCGACAATGCAAATGCGCTGCTTCGCGCTGGCTATTTTTTCCAGCAGCGTCTCCCGGAAGTCGGCGGGAGCGTAAAAGAAATCGACATCATCAACTGATTGAGAAATCTTGGGTAGTTGGGCAAGGTGTTGTTGATGTTTATTACGCTTAAATTTTGACAACATCACAGTGCATTTCTTCTCTGTTCATTGAAGGGTCCTCTGTGCAATGCAGACGACATAAGCGGGCAATAATAACACCAGTCCCGATTAAGTGGTCAACATTTCCAGTACCTTACTCATGATTCCTCGCGCTGGGCAAGATTTAGCGTAAGCCCAACGATCCCCTCTTCGAGCTGGATATCGACGTTAAACCCGAGCTTGCGGGCCAGCGCCACCATGCCACGATTGTTTGGCATCGTAATACCATTCAGACGTTGCAGTCCGTGATCTCGCGTATAGGTAATCAACTTTTCCATTAAGCGTCGACCTAAGCCTAACCCTTTGAGATCCGAGCGAACCAGTACAGCAAATTCGGCATCGATGTTATCAGGATCGGAAATCGCACGCGTGACACCGAGGATCTCTTCCGTTTGATCAATACGTTGCACCGCCACAAACGCCATTTCCCGATCGTAGTCGATCTGCGTCATGTTAGCTAAATCTTCATGGGTGAATTCGTTGATCTCGCTAAAATAGCGGTAATAAAGATCTTCTTTGGTGACTAGCGAAATAAATTGCTGAAGCTGTGGCTCATCTTCTGGCAAAATCGGGCGGAACAAGCAACGTTCACCGTTTTTCAATTCCACCCACTCTTCCAGCTGATGCGGGTACGGGCGCACTGCCAGCCGACTCTCGCTATCGCCTTCAAACGGCGCGATATCCAGCGTGACATCCAGCGCGGTAAATTCACTGCCAGAAGCCAGCAAAGGATGAATATCCAGACGCTGAATTTCCGGGCAATCGACAATCAAGTTGGAAACCTGCACCAGAAGCTGGCTCAAGCCTGCAACATCCAATGGACGCAGTGCACTGCGCGCACGAATCTTTTTACTTTTTATTCCCTGAATGACCAGATAACGGGCCAGGTTCATGTTCAGCGGCGGTAATGCGACGACGGCTTGATCTTCTGGACGCCACTCCACACCGCCTTCACCAAGCATGATCAACGGTCCGAAAACCGGATCCTGCTCGACCACTACCCGCAACTCCTGGGCGCCAGCACGGTTAGCCATACTTTGCACCAGCAGACCGTGGATCCGCGCCTGCGGCCAGGCCATTTTTACGCGATCGAAAATAGCGTTCGCGGCTTGCTGGACTTCATTGGCTGTACGCAGGTAGAGCATGACGCCCTGAACTTCCGATTTATGTGGAATATCCGGCGAACGCAATTTCAGTGCCACCGGATAACCAATCTGTTCAGCAATATGCACCGCTTCGGTGCTGTCGCTGGCAATCCAGGTGGGAAGCGTGTTCATGCCATACGCTTGCAGGATGGGCTGAACTTCATGGGTATCGAGCGACGTTGCTCCTTCGGCAATCGCCTGTTGCAACAGAAGATGCGCTTCTGCGGTATTAGAGGTCAGATTGCTGGGCAGCGCCGGCGTTTCGCGTAGTTGCTTCTGGTTACGTCGGTACTCGACCATATGCATAAAAGCGGTGATGGTTCCTTCCGGAGTGCGGTAGGTCGGCAGCCCGGCTTCGCTGAATAAACGTCGCGCCTCCTGCGAGGAGTGTTCGCCGCACCAGTTCGTCAGCAGAGAGACATACTTGCTGCGAGGGTGATGCTTTACCTCTTCAATTAATGCCAGCGCGCTTTCTGTGGCGGGAGCGGCAGCACTGGGCGAATGAATAACCATCAGCGCATTAAAATCCTGGCTGTGGAGCAGAATATCCAGCGTTTTAATATAGTGCTCACTGCTGGCGTCATCGCGCAGATCGAGCGGGTTAGAGATTACTACATGTTCTGGCAGCGCATTGCGTAGCTTCTGGCAGGTTTCTTCGCTTAGCGTTGCCAGCTTGCCATTGCGTGACCATAAGGCATCCAGCGCCAGCGCAGCTGGCGCTGCACCGTTGCTGATAATCATCAGTCGGTCGCCACGCAATGGGCGCATATGGCTAAGGGTTTCCACTGCCGAAAACAGTTCGTGAGTGTCCTGCACTCGTAATAAACCGGCACGCTGAATAGCCGCATCCCATGCCGGGTCCATTCCTGCCGTCGTGTTGAGCAGTCGCTGTGCTGCCGGGCTACGTCCGCTTTTAATTACCAGAATCGGTTTATTACGCGAGGCACTACGGGCCGCCGAAACAAAGCGTCGCGCGTCGCTTAACTGTTCGAGATAGAGCAGGATGGCGCTGGTTTTACTGTCGCGCGCCAGATAGTCGAGCAATTCATCAACGTCGATATCCAGGCTGTCGCCGAGCGCAATAAAGTAGGAAAAGCCCATCTCACGCTGTTGCGCCCAGTCGAGGATGGTGTTGGAGACGGCAGCCGATTGCGAAATAAACGCCAGCTTGCCGCGTTTAATCGGCACAGGCGAAAAGCTGGCATTCAGACCTTGCCACGGCGCCAGTAATCCCAGACTGTTTGGTCCAAGCAGGCGCATGTTATGGCGCTGGGCGCAGGCGCGGAGATCTTCGTGTTGCGATGTCGGGGCAGAAAGAATAATGCAGGTTTTACAGCCTTTTTCGCCGAGTTCTTCCAGAAGCGCCAGATTGCGGCTGGCATTGGTACACAGCACAGCAAGGTCGGGCGTAAATGGCAGACTGGCGATATCCGGCCAGGCCAGTACGCCTTGTACCGCTTTCCAGGCCGGCGTCACCGGTAACACCGGTCCGTTAAAGCCTCCCGCCAGCAGGTTACGCATCATCAGGTAACCTGCGCGATTGGGGTTCATCGATGCGCCAATTACCGCAATCGATTTTGGTCGCAGTAGTGCTTCCAGTCCTCGCTGACTCATACCGGTCTCCCGCAGAAGTGACCGAATGATTTTAAACGCTTTCTAACTGTTCTGCTGTGATACTACCCAGATGTTGCGTTTTTCCTGCCAGATAGCGTGTTTTAAAGCGAGTGAAATGCTCGCCTAAGCTGGCCGCAGCCCTGGTATCGCCCGCCATATCTAAAAGTGCGATAGCCACTTCAGCGGTACAATATTGGCCTTCAGCCTGGGCTTCACGCAGGCGATAGGCAGAAAGCCGGGAAAGATCGACGGAAATGACGGGGAGATTATCCAGATACGGACTTTTACGAAACATCTTGCGCGCTTCCGGCCAGGTACCATCGAGCATGATAAACAGCGGTGGCTTACCGGAAGGCGGGGTGAAGATCACTTCCCGGTGCTCATCAGCATATGAGGCGGGAAAGACCACCATTGGTTGATAATCCGGGTTTTGCACCAGAGCCAGCAGTTCTTGTGATGGTTCGGTACGCGACCATTGAAACGCAACGGTATCAGGTAAAATATCAGCAATCAGACGCCCGGTGTTACTTGGCTTCATTGGCTCGGTGTCGAACATCAGCAAACAGAAGCGACTTTTTGCTTCCGCTGGGGTAATTGTCGAACAGAGACATAATTTCTCTGGCAAAAGACAGCGTTGGCAGCGACGAACGCGATTACCGCGGGCAAGAAAAGGACGTGTTGCGCGCGCAATACGTTTGGCGCGTAACTGGAGAACAGCGTTTTCGGTCATAAGAGAGCGTCGAAAAAACGCCATTGTCGCAGAGGAGAAAACGGGGCACAAGATGCGCCCCGGTAAGATTAAAGAGATTCGTTCAGCCAGCTGTCGAACGGCGCTTTCGGTACTGCGCCATTAAGCATGTCGACAACCTGACCATTTTTGAAAATCATGATCGTCGGAATACTGCGAATACCAAAGCGGCTGCTTAATTCACGTTCAGCTTCGGTATTCACTTTCACAAAGCGCACTTTACCGCTACGCTCTTGCGCAACATCTTCAAAAATTGGCGCGAAGTTACGGCAGGGGCCGCACCACGGCGCCCAGAAGTCGATCACCACAGGTAGATCATCTTTCAGCAATTTGTCGAGCGTTTCACCGGTCGCATTAATCACCTCTCCGTCAAACAAGTCGTGACCGCAGCGTCCGCATTTTGCCGCATCTTCGATCCGATCGTCGGGAATGCGATTGATGGCCTGACAATGGGTACAAACGGTATTCATAACTAACCTCGGGATGAGTAAGGAGACTTATCGGCAACGACGCCGGTATGTTTCTAATATGTTACATATTATCGGGAACATTGTTCTAGACAACAATCTGTTTTATTCAATGGGTATGATAGACGTAGGCTTTGGAACGAAATCATGGCGAACCGCGCGCACTTCGGGTAATCTGCGCGCTTCGCGCAGCGCTGGTGGAGAAAAGCATGAACGATGAAATGAAAAGCAAAAGCGGCAAGGTCAAAGTGATGTATGTCCGCAGTGATGATGATTCTGATAAACGTACCCATAACCCGCGTACCGGGAAAGGGGGCGGGCGTCCAGGAAAATCTCGTGCCGACGGTGGCCGTCGCCCCGCCCGCGATGACAAACAGAGTCAGCCCCGTGACCGCAAGTGGGAAGAGTCGCCGTGGCGCACAGTTTCCCGCGCGCCTGGTGATGATGCGCCGGAAAAGGCCGATCACGGTGGCATCAGTGGTAAAAGTTTTATTGATCCGGAAGTGTTGCGTCGTCAGCGTGCGGAAGAAACCCGCGTCTACGGCGAAAACGCATGTCAGGCACTGTTCCAGAGCCGTCCGGAAGCAATTGTTCGCGCTTGGTTTATCCAGAGCGTAACGCCACGTTTTAAAGAAGCATTGCGCTGGATGGCGGCAAACCGCAAAGCGTACCATGTGGTGGATGAAGCTGAACTGACAAAGGCGTCAGGTACGGAGCATCACGGAGGCGTGTGCTTCCTGATCAAAAAGCGTAA
Source organism: Escherichia sp. E14S1 (assembly GCF_004211995.1). Classification (NCBI taxonomy): domain Bacteria; kingdom Pseudomonadati; phylum Pseudomonadota; class Gammaproteobacteria; order Enterobacterales; family Enterobacteriaceae; genus Escherichia; species Escherichia sp. E14S1. The sequence goes on along the minus strand of NZ_RHJQ01000008.1, from coordinate 567,725 downwards.
CGGTACAACCGTGCAGCAGTGGGTAAGCAAGGCTGGTGCGCAGGATTGTGTACTGGCGCTGGAAAACGAATCTAACCCGCATAACCTGGGCGGTATGATGCGTAGCTGTGCGCACTTTGGCGTGAAAGGCGTTGTGGTGCAGGATGCGGCACTGCTGGAATCGGGGGCGGCTATCCGTACCGCAGAAGGCGGCGCAGAACATGTTCAGCCGATTACTGGCGACAACATTGTTGACGTGTTGGATGATTTCCGTCAGGCGGGCTACACCGTGGTGACCACTTCCAGCGAGCAAGGTAAACCGCTGTTCAAAACCAGTCTGCCAGAAAAAATGGTGCTGGTGCTGGGGCAGGAATATGAAGGGTTACCGGATGCAGCACGCGATCCGAACGATTTGCGCGTGAAGATTGACGGTACTGGCAACGTTGCTGGACTGAATATTTCTGTCGCAACTGGCGTTCTGCTTGGCGAATGGTGGCGTCAGAATAAAGCCTGATAAATCAGCCGGGTGGCAACTCTGCCATCCGGCATTTTCCCGCAAATTTACTCACTCTCTGCCGGTAATACAGGCATCCAGTCAATCGGCGTCTCGCCACGTTGTTCCAGCCACTGATTTGCTAGCACAAAATGGTTACAGCCAAAGAATCCACGATGCGCAGAAAGCGGTGACGGATGCGGTGCTTTCAGTACGTGATGGCGTTGCTTATCTATAATCGCCCCTTTCCTTTGCGCATGAGATCCCCACAACAAAAACACCACGCCTTCGCGATGCTGATTAATCAGGCTGATGACTTTATCAGTAAACGTCTCCCAACCGAGGCTGGCGTGGGAATGCGCCTGACCTGCGCGTACCGTCAATACGGTATTGAGCAGCAGAACGCCCTGACGCGCCCAGCTTTCGAGATAGCCATGCGCCGGGCGGGTAAAGCCTGGAACAGTATTTTCCAGCTCTTTATACATATTCAGTAATGACGGCGGAGTGGGGATACCGGGGCGAACAGAAAACGCCAGGCCGTGAGCCTGTCCGGGGCCGTGATAAGGATCCTGGCCGAGAATCACGACTTTGACATCGCCTAACTCGGTATAACGAAAGGCGTTAAAGACATCTTTTTGTGGCGGATAGATAGTGATGCCGGATTGCCGCTCGCTGGCGACGGTCTGAAGGGTATTAAGAAAATAGGGTTGTTGCTTCTCTTCAGCCAGCACGTCATGCCAGGTTAATTCGTTAGCCATCTCGCTCTCCTGCGAATCTTCAATCCGCCTAGCTTAACTGCTTCTTTCTACAGAGCAAAATCAAGCTCATTTTATAGACATAATCGACTGTAAAAAAATGTAAATTGGTAAAATTTCACACCCGCATAAGTTGATGTAAAACAATAAAATCCACTTGCCTCCACACTTGGTGTGTGTTTTTTATTGATTTAAATCAAAGAATCAGGGGTCTTTGAGGAGTATATATACACTCAAGCAACAATGGTTTTACCAATTGGCCGCGACAGGCTGATCAAATCAAATAAATTTTGCCGGGGAAGCATCACATGATTACAGGTATCCAGATTACTAAAGCCGCTAACGACGATCTGCTGAACTCTTTCTGGCTGCTGGACAGCGAAAAAGGCGAAGCGCGTTGCATCGTTGCGAAAGCAGGTTTTGCAGAAGACGAAGTGGTTGCAGTAAGCAAACTGGGTGACATTGAGTACCGTGAAGTTCCAGTAGAAGTTAAACCAGAAGTTCGCGTAGAAGGTGGTCAGCACCTGAACGTAAACGTTCTGCGTCGTGAAACTCTGGAAGATGCAGTTAAGCATCCGGAAAAATATCCGCAGCTGACCATCCGTGTATCCGGTTATGCAGTTCGCTTTAACTCTCTGACTCCGGAACAGCAGCGCGACGTTATCGCTCGTACCTTTACTGAAAGCCTGTAAGGCTTAAGTAGCAAGTTACTAAGCGGAAGAGGGCGACCTCTTCCGTTTTTTTTCATTAATAGAAAATACGTACCGCGCAATAAACCAGCAACAGTGCCAGCACGATATTTAACTGGCGACCATACTGGCGAAACAATCGCTGAAACAGATGCCTCGCCAGCGCCCAGCACACATTGCCAAACGTCCCAATCATTGCCAGCAAAACGCTGACGCCAACTACCCAGCTTAACGCCTGCGTTTGCGGCAGGACAAACGTCGATAGTGCCGTAATGCCGTACAAAATGATTTTGACGTTCACAAACTGTAGCGCAAAGCTTGCCCAAAAGCTGATCGGTTTTGCCTGAAGCCCGTCTTCCTTTGTTGGGCTGGTAGCGATTTTCCACGCCAGCCAGACAATATATGCCGCCCCCGCCCAACTCAACAGATGCACTGCCGCCGGGTCAATAACAGCCAGTGAAAACGAAATTCCCGCGCACAGTAGCATGACGATTAAAAATCCCAGACTCATCCCCGCCAGTACGCGGGTACTCTGACGAAACCCATGCGACGTTGCAGAACTAAGGGCGAGAATATTGTTTGTTCCTGGCGTGAGGGCAGTAATCAGGGTGTAGGTCCAAAAAGCACTTAAAAGGGTCGGTGTCACTTGTTATCTCCTCTGTTTTGGTAGACAGTACCCGACACAAAACATTTAAAAAAATGAATGTTTTCACATTCTAAGTTCGATATTTTCGATAGGTGTGGGATTATGGATCTGCGCCGTTTTATTACCCTAAAAACCGTGGTGGAAGAGGGTTCTTTTTTGCGAGCTTCGCAAAAATTGTGCTGCACACAGTCGACGGTGACTTTTCATATTCAGCAGCTTGAACAGGAGTTCTCGGTCCAGTTGTTTGAGAAAATTGGTCGACGGATGTGCCTCACTCGCGAAGGCAAAAAGCTGCTGCCGCACATCTATGAACTCACCAGAGTAATGGATACGCTTCGCGTAGCTGCCAAAAAAGAGTCGGAGCCGGACGGAGAACTGCGCGTTGTTTCGGGCGAAACGTTGCTCTCTTACCGTATGCCGGAGGTGTTGCAGCGTTTTCGGCAACGCGCACCAAAAGTGCGTTTATCATTGCAGTCACTGAACTGTTACGTGATTCGTGATGCACTACTGAATGATGAGGCAGACGTCGGCATCTTTTATCGCGTAGGGAATGATGATGCACTGAACCGACGTGAGTTGGGTGAACAATCGCTGGTGCTGGTGGCTTCACCGCAAATTGCAGATGTCGATTTTACTGAGTCGGGAAGACATAACGCCTGTAGTTTTATTATCAACGAACCACAATGTATCTTCCGCCAGATATTTGAGAGCACGCTTCGCCAGCGGCGGATCACGGTGGAAAACACCATAGAGCTTATAAGTATCGAAAGCATCAAGCGTTGTGTCGCGGCCAATATCGGTGTCAGCTACCTGCCACGCTTTGCGGTGGCAAAAGAACTTGCGAGCGGTGAATTAATTGAATTGCCCTTTGGCGAGCCGTCGCAGACCATTACAGCAATGTGCGCACACCATGCCGGAAAAGCGGTTAGCCCGGCGATGTACACTTTTATTCAGTGTGTTGAAGAGTGTTTTGTGGCTGGATAAAAAAATGCCGGGCTTAAACCCGGCATTATGATTACTCTTCTGTTGTTTGCGGTGGCACGCCCGTTCCGCTTGGTTTACGGCGCTTACCAATATTTTTGGTATCGCGATGGCGTTTTTTCACCCGCGGCTTCTCTTTCTCTTTAGCCTTTTTCTTCTCGGCGCGTTTTGCCAGTACTTTCTTCGATGGCTTGCCAGTCTGTTTCTCGCTTGGTGCACGCGTTTTCGGGCGTAACTCATCAATTACGCGAGCTTTAATTGGCTCTTCAATATAGCGACCAACTTTGCCCAGCAGCAGATGGTCATGAGCTTCCACCAGCGAAATTGCGGTGCCTTTACGACCGGCGCGAGCGGTACGACCGATACGGTGCAAATAAGTATCGCCACTGCGCGGCATATCGAAGTTAAAGACGTGGCTGACATCCGGAATGTCAATGCCGCGTGCGGCAACGTCGGTTGCAACCAGCACGTTAACGCGACCTTCGGTCAGGCGTTTAATCGCTTCATTACGCTTGCCTTGTACCATCTCACCTTCGAGATAGCAGTTGTTGATGCCCGCTTCGCGCAGCCAGTTTGCCAGCTCATGCACACGCTCACGCTTACGCACAAATACGATTGAGCGAGTCGCTTCAGGCTGTTTTAACAGATGCACCAGCAATGCGGTTTTATGCTCAAGATCATCGGCGCGGTAATACCACTGATGGATCTTTTTGCGCTCACGGGTGGACGGATTCGCAGAAACTTCCACCGGATCTTCCAGCAGACGCTCTGCAAAGTCCTGAATCGCATCGCCTTCCAGCGTTGCTGAAAAGAGCAGGGTCTGTTTACGCCAGCGCGTTTCGCCAGCAATATGTTCGATATCCTGAGCGAAGCCCATATCCAGCATACGGTCAGCTTCGTCGAGGATCAGCGTTTCAACCGCGCGGCAATCGAAGTTCTCTTCTTTTATGTATTGCAGCAGACGTCCGGTCGTGGCGACCACGATGTCCTGGTTTTCGCTGAAAACTTCTGCGTGGTTCATATAGGCCACGCCGCCGGTGATAGTGGCGATATCCAGATGCGTATGTTTCGCCAGTTCGCGGGCATGATCGGCCACCTGCATCGCCAGTTCGCGAGTTGGGGTGAGGATCAAAATACGCGGCGGACCGGATTTCTTACGTGGGAAATCGAGCAGGTGCTGCAACGCTGGCAGCAGATACGCCGCCGTTTTACCGGTGCCTGTCGGCGCAGAACCGAGTACATCACGGCCATCGAGCGCAGGCGGAATGGCGGCAGCCTGAATGGCGGTCGGGCGAGTGAAACCTTTATCCTGGAGGGCTTCCAGCAGGCTTTCGTCGAGTTCAAGTTCGGAAAAAGTCGTTACAGTCATGTTCTACCTCTGTGTGGGGCGCTGATTATAGACGTTACGGCTGCAATCTTCATCTGTTTGTATGGATATCGCTTCTCAGGTATTGTTCTTACCCGGTGCTATCGCCGTTTTTTCAGCAAGGTTTTATTTACATGTCACAGTCTACATCCGTGCTTCGTCGTAATGGATTTACTTTTAAACAGTTTTTTGTCGGCCACGAACGATGTGCGATGAAAGTGGGAACGGATGGAATTTTGCTTGGCGCATGGGCTCCGGTGGCAGGGGTAAAACGCTGCCTTGATATCGGCACTGGTAGCGGGTTGTTGGCACTGATGCTGGCGCAGCGAACCGATGACAGTGTGATGATTGATGCGGTCGAGCTTGAAAACGAAGCGGCTGCCCAGGCGCAGGAAAATATCGCCCAGTCCCCGTGGGCAGAGCGGATTAACGTCCATACAGCGGATATTCAGCAGTGGATCACACAGCAGACAGCACGCTTCGATTTAATTATCAGCAACCCGCCGTATTATCAGCAGGGAGTGGAGTGTGCGACACCTCAGCGGGAACAGGCACGCTATACCACCACGCTGGATCATCAATCCTTGCTGACCTGCGCGGCAGAGTGCATTACCGAAGAGGGATTTTTCTGCGTGGTACTGCCAGAGCAAATCGGTAATAGTTTTACGGAGCTGGCATTAAGCATGGGGTGGCATTTACGTTTGCGAACGGATGTGGCAGAAAACGAAGCGCGATTGCCGCATCGGGTGCTGCTGGCATTCTCCCCACTGGCGGGGGAGTGCTTTTGCGATCGCTTAGTGATTCGTGGGCCAGACCAGAACTATTCCGAAGCGTACACTGCGCTGACCCAGGCTTTTTATCTGTTTATGTAATGATTGACGGGGGAAAGGATCGACGGACCGGAATGCGTGAGCAGTTCCGGATAATCCAGCGTGAAATGCAACCCCCGACTCTCCTTACGCATCATTGCACAGCGAACAATCAACTCGGCAACCTGCACCAGATTACGCAGTTCCAGCAAATTATTTGATACGCGGAAGTGTGCGTAATATTCGTCTATTTCCTGTTGCAACATATTGATACGCCGCAGAGCGCGCTCAAGGCGTTTTGTTGTGCGCACAATACCTACGTAATCCCACATAAACAGGCGTAACTCATGCCAGTTATGTTGAATCACCACCAGTTCGTCAGGATTCTCAACACGGCTTTCATCCCACGGCGGTAACGTACTGACGCCACGCGCATAAGGCATACGTTTTGTAATATCTTCCGCTGCCGACCAGCCATAGACCAGACACTCCAGCAAGGAGTTAGAGGCCATGCGGTTAGCACCATGTAAGCCCGTATAACTCACTTCGCCAATGGCATACAGGCCATCAACGTCCGTACGTCCATGATCGTCAACCATTACGCCGCCGCAGGTATAGTGCGCAGCAGGCACAATCGGCACCGGTTCTTTCGTGAGGTCAATACCCAACCCGAGCAACTTTTCATAGATCATCGGGAAATGCTGGCGAATAAATTCAGCGGGCTTATGGCTGATATCAAGGAACATACAATCCGCGCCGAGGCGTTTCATCTCATGGTCAATGGCGCGGGCGACAATATCGCGCGGGGCCAGTTCGCCGCGATCATCAAAATCAGGCATAAAACGTGTGCCGTCCGGGCGTTTCAAATAAGCGCCTTCGCCGCGTAAGGCTTCCGTTAACAGGAAATTCCGTGCCTGTGGATGGTACAGCGCGGTTGGGTGAAACTGATTAAATTCGAGATTGGCGACCCGGCAACCCGCACGCCAGGCCATGGCAATACCATCACCAGAGGAAATATCCGGATTGGTGGTGTACTGATAAACCTTCGACGCGCCGCCAGTTGCCAGCACCACCGCTTTAGCATGGCAAGTTTCCACGGTTTCTTTATTACGGTTCCACACCCACGCGCCGACAACCCGTCGCGTTCCAGGCAGGCCAATTTTGTCAGAAACAATCAGATCAACCGCATTGCTGCGTTCCAGCACACGAATATTCGGATGGTTCTGCGCCTTGCTCACCAGCGTGGTTTCTACTTCTCTGCCGGTGGCGTCGGCAGCATGAAGAATGCGACGGTGACTATGCCCACCTTCACGGGTCAGATGATAGCTTTCTTCGCCATTCGGCTGAACTTGGGTATCAAACAACACTCCCTGATCGATTAGCCATTGCACGCAGGAACGCGCGTTGCTGGCGACAAATTCAACCGCATGGCGATCGCAAATGCCGGCACCAGCAATTAATGTGTCTTCCACATGCGAGTCTATGCTGTCAGTTTCATCAAACACGGCGGCGATTCCGCCCTGGGCATAAAATGTTGAGCCTTCCGTTACCGGGCCTTTGCTAAGAACGATGACCTGATGCTGGTCAGCCAGACGTAGTGCCAGTGAAAGCCCGGCTGCGCCGCTACCGATAATCAGCACATCACAAGAATGTTCAGGAAGAGTATTCATTTTGTTTGTTTAATTTACTAAACACGGTTTGGTCAGCATAGCATCACGTTGTGTAATTAAACACCTGCTATTTTAATATTTGTTACAATGGCTAAACAGGGAGATCCTGGACGGTGGAAAAAAGAGAAGTTGCTTGCTGGCGGAGGATTAGGTGGTGAAATAAAAAGGCCGTTGGGGTACTCTTCAGGCAGTTAAATGGGCATTTCTACACAGATAATGCGATGTTCAGATTCTGTAGACTTATAATGATAGATAATGATCCGTCTACAGCATGACAAACAAAAACAGATGCGTTACGGAACTTTACAAAAACGAGACACTCTAACGTTTTGCTTGCTCAAATTGCAGCTAATGGAGTGGCGTTTCGATAGCGCGTGGAAATTTGGTTTGGGGAGACTTTACCTCGGATGAGCGAGCAGTTAACGGACCAGGTCCTGGTTGAACGGGTCCAGAAGGGAGATCAGAAAGCTTTTAACTTACTGGTAGTGCGCTATCAGCATAAAGTGGCGAGTCTGGTTTCCCGCTATGTGCCGTCGGGTGATGTTCCCGATGTGGTACAAGAAGCTTTTATTAAAGCCTATCGTGCGCTGGATTCGTTCCGGGGAGATAGTGCTTTTTATACATGGCTGTATCGGATCGCTGTAAATACAGCGAAAAATTACCTGGTTGCTCAGGGGCGTCGTCCACCTTCCAGTGATGTGGATGCCATTGAAGCTGAAAACTTCGAAAGTGGTGGCGCGCTGAAAGAAATTTCGAACCCTGAGAACTTAATGTTGTCAGAAGAACTGAGACAGATAGTTTTCCGAACTATTGAGTCCCTCCCGGAAGATTTACGCATGGCAATAACCTTGCGGGAGCTGGATGGCCTGAGCTATGAAGAGATAGCCGCTATCATGGATTGTCCGGTAGGTACGGTGCGTTCACGTATCTTCCGAGCGAGGGAAGCTATTGATAACAAAGTTCAACCGCTTATCAGGCGTTGACGATAGCGGGATACTGGATAAGGGTATTAGGCATGCAGAAAGAACAACTTTCCGCTTTAATGGATGGCGAAACGCTGGATAGTGAGCTGCTTAACGAACTGGCTCACAACCCGGAAATGCAGAAAACCTGGGAAAGCTATCACTTAATCCGTGACTCTATGCGGGGTGATACTCCTGAGTTGCTTCATTTCGATATCTCATCGCGCGTGATGGCCGTCATTGAAGAAGAGCCAGTTCGTCAACCGACGATATTGATCCCAGAGGCCCAGCCTGCTCCGCATCAATGGCAGAAAATGCCATTCTGGCAGAAAGTACGTCCATGGGCGGCACAGCTTACCCAAATGGGCGTAGCGGCATGTGTATCGCTTGCAGTTATCGTTGGCGTCCAGCACTATAATGGACAATCTGAAACGTCCCAGCAGCCCGAAACACCGGTATTCAATACTCTGCCGATGATGGGGAAAGCCAGTCCGGTAAGTCTGGGAGTACCTTCTGAAGCGACCGCAAACAATGGTCAACAGCAGCAGGTACAGGAGCAGCGTCGTCGCATTAATGCCATGTTGCAGGATTACGAACTGCAACGTCGACTCCACTCCGAACAGCTTCAGTTTGAGCAGGCACAAACACAGCAAGCCGCTGTACAGGTGCCAGGAATTCAAACTTTAGGAACGCAATCGCAGTAATGAAGCAACTTTGGTTTGCCATGTCATTAGTGACAGGTAGCCTGTTATTCTCTGCTAACGCCTCGGCCACTCCCGCGTCCGGGGCGTTATTACAGCAGATGAACCTGGCTAGCCAGTCACTGAATTACGAGCTGTCATTCATCAGCATCAATAAACAAGGTGTTGAGTCTCTGCGTTATCGACATGCACGCCTCGATAACCGTCCGCTTGCACAGCTGTTGCAAATGGATGGCCCGCGCCGGGAAGTGGTACAGCGCGGCAATGAAATCAGCTACTTTGAGCCGGGCCTTGAACCGTTTACTCTTAATGGCGATTACATTGTTGATTCTCTGCCATCGCTCATTTATACCGATTTCAAACGCCTTTCTCCTTACTACGACTTTATCTCCGTGGGACGCACGCGTATTGCTGATCGTCTTTGCGAAGTCATTCGCGTGGTTGCTCGTGATGGCACACGCTACAGCTACATTGTGTGGATGGACACCGAATCGAAATTACCGATGCGGGTTGATCTCCTTGATCGCGATGGTGAAACGCTGGAACAATTTCGCGTGATTGCTTTTAACGTCAATCAGGATATCAGCAGCAGTATGCAGACGCTGGCGAAGGCAAATTTGCCGCCGTTGCTTTCTGTTCCTGTAGGTGAAAAAGCCAAATTCAACTGGACTCCAACCTGGTTGCCGCAGGGGTTTAGCGAAGTCTCCAGTAGCCGACGCCCGTTGCCCACGATGGACAATATGCCCATCGAATCACGTCTCTATTCCGACGGCTTGTTCAGCTTCTCGGTAAACGTTAACCGCGCGACGCCATCGAGCACCGATCAGATGTTGCGTACCGGACGCCGAACAGTCAGCACCAGCATACGTGACAACGCGGAAATCACTATTGTTGGTGAACTACCGCCGCAAACGGCGAAACGCATTGCCGAGAACATTAAGTTCGGGGCAGCGCAATGATCAAAGAGTGGGCTACCGTCGTCTCCTGGCAAAACGGGCAGGCGCTGGTCAGTTGTGATGTCAAAGCCTCATGCAGCAGCTGCGCTTCCCGCGCTGGCTGCGGCAGTCGTGTGTTGAATAAACTTGGTCCGCAAACCACACATACCATCGTCGTACCCTGTGATGAGCCGTTAGTGCCGGGGCAAAAAGTGGAATTAGGAATCGCTGAAGGTAGCCTGCTTAGTTCCGCATTGCTGGTTTATATGTCTCCACTGTTGGGATTATTCCTTGTTGCTTCGTTATTTCAGCTACTCTTTGCTTCAGACATCGCGGCGTTATGCGGCGCAATTCTTGGTGGCGTTGGTGGATTCCTGATTGCGCACGGCTTCTCGCGAAAGTTTGCTGCCCGGGCTGAATGGCAACCGATCATTTTAAGCGTGGCATTGCCGCCAGGCCTTGTGCGGTTTGAAACATCTTCGGAAGACGCGAGCCAGTGATTTCACTGGCTTTGTTGCATTTTGCATAACAAATGCGAGGACGTTTCCAGATACCACAATCCATACGGTATGAACATTTCCTCGCCTCAATGTTGTAGTGTAGAATGCGGCCTTTCTATTAATACAGACGTTAAGCTCAGAACAGCGACTTCTAAAAGCCTGGTTAACCGGGCGTTAAGGCACAATAATCATACTTTATGAAGAATATACGTAACTTTTCGATCATAGCTCACATTGACCACGGTAAATCGACGCTGTCTGACCGTATTATCCAGATCTGCGGTGGCCTGTCTGACCGTGAAATGGAGGCGCAGGTTCTCGATTCCATGGATCTTGAGCGTGAGCGTGGCATTACCATCAAAGCGCAAAGCGTGACGCTGGACTACAAAGCGTCTGACGGTGAAACCTATCAGCTTAACTTTATCGACACCCCGGGCCACGTAGACTTCTCCTATGAAGTTTCCCGTTCGCTGGCTGCCTGTGAAGGTGCATTGCTGGTGGTCGACGCCGGGCAGGGCGTAGAAGCGCAAACACTGGCGAACTGCTACACCGCGATGGAGATGGATCTCGAAGTGGTGCCGGTACTGAACAAGATTGACTTACCGGCAGCCGATCCTGAACGCGTGGCGGAAGAAATTGAAGATATCGTTGGTATCGACGCCACCGATGCGGTGCGCTGTTCAGCGAAAACCGGCGTGGGCGTGCAGGACGTTCTCGAACGTCTGGTGCGCGACATTCCGCCGCCGGAAGGCGATCCAGAAGGTCCGTTACAGGCGCTGATTATCGACTCCTGGTTCGATAACTACCTGGGCGTGGTTTCACTTATCCGTATTAAAAACGGCACCTTGCGTAAGGGCGACAAAGTGAAAGTTATGAGCACCGGGCAGACCTATAACGCCGACCGCCTGGGGATCTTCACGCCGAAACAGGTTGATCGTACTGAACTGAAATGCGGCGAAGTAGGCTGGCTGGTGTGTGCGATCAAAGACATCCACGGTGCACCGGTAGGCGATACCTTAACGCTGGCGCGTAATCCGGCAGAAAAAGCGTTGCCTGGGTTTAAGAAAGTTAAACCGCAGGTATATGCCGGTCTGTTCCCGGTAAGTTCCGACGACTATGAAGCCTTCCGTGACGCGTTGGGCAAACTCAGCCTGAACGACGCTTCACTGTTCTATGAGCCAGAAAGCTCAACGGCGCTGGGCTTTGGTTTCCGCTGCGGCTTCCTCGGCCTGTTGCACATGGAGATCATTCAGGAACGTCTGGAACGTGAATACGATCTTGACCTGATTACCACAGCACCGACAGTAGTGTATGAAGTTGAAACTACGGCAAAAGAAGTTATCTACGTCGACAGCCCATCCAAGCTGCCAGCGGTAAATAACATCTACGAACTGCGCGAGCCGATTGCAGAGTGTCACATGCTGCTGCCGCAAGCGTATCTCGGTAACGTCATTACCTTGTGCGTTGAAAAACGCGGTGTACAGACCAACATGGTCTATCACGGAAACCAGGTAGCGCTGACGTACGAGATCCCGATGGCGGAAGTGGTGCTTGATTTCTTCGACCGACTGAAATCAACCTCGCGTGGCTATGCGTCTTTGGATTACAACTTCAAACGCTTCCAGGCTTCTGACATGGTGCGTGTTGACGTCTTAATCAACGGTGAACGTGTTGATGCGCTGGCATTGATCACCCACCGTGATAATTCGCAAAACCGTGGCCGCGAGCTGGTGGAGAAGATGAAAGATCTGATCCCTCGCCAGCAGTTTGATATCGCTATTCAGGCAGCGATTGGTACGCACATCATTGCGCGTTCCACCGTGAAGCAGCTGCGTAAAAACGTACTGGCTAAATGCTATGGTGGTGATATCAGCCGTAAGAAAAAGCTGCTGCAGAAACAGAAAGAAGGTAAGAAACGTATGAAGCAGATCGGTAACGTTGAGCTGCCGCAGGAAGCGTTCCTTGCCATTCTGCACGTCGGCAAAGACAACAAATAACCCTTAGGAGTTGGCATGGCGAATATGTTTGCCCTGATTCTGGTGATTGCCACACTGGTGACGGGCATTTTATGGTGCGTGGATAAATTCTTTTTCGCACCTAAACGACGGGAACGTCAGGCAGCGGCGCAAGCGGCTGCCGGGGATTCACTGGATAAAGCAACACTGAAAAAGGTTGCGCCGAAGCCAGGTTGGCTGGAAACCGGGGCTTCTGTATTTCCGGTGCTGGCTATCGTATTGATTGTGCGTTCATTTATTTATGAACCGTTCCAGATCCCGTCAGGTTCGATGATGCCGACTCTGTTAATCGGTGACTTCATTCTGGTAGAGAAATTTGCTTACGGCATTAAAGATCCTATTTACCAGAAAACATTGATCGAAACCGGTCATCCGAAACGTGGCGATATCGTGGTCTTCAAATACCCGGAAGATCCGAAGCTTGATTACATCAAGCGAGCGGTAGGTTTACCGGGCGATAAGGTCACTTATGATCCGGTCGCGAAAGAAGTGACCATTCAACCTGGATGCAGTTCTGGTCAAGCGTGTGAAAACGCGCTGCCGGTAACTTATTCCAACGTTGAACCGAGCGATTTCGTACAGACCTTCTCGCGTCGTAACGGCGGGGAAGCGACCAGTGGCTTCTTTGAAGTGCCGAAAAACGAAACCAAAGAAAATGGTATTCGTCTTTCCGAACGTAAAGAGACGTTGGGCGATGTAACGCATCGTATCCTGACTGTGCCAATCGCCCAGGATCAGGTAGGGATGTATTACCAGCAACCAGGACAACAACTGGCAACCTGGATTGTCCCGCCGGGTCAATACTTCATGATGGGCGATAACCGCGACAACAGCGCGGACAGCCGTTACTGGGGCTTTGTGCCGGAAGCGAATCTGGTAGGTCGGGCAACGGCAATCTGGATGAGTTTCGATAAGCAAGAAGGTGAATGGCCGACAGGTGTGCGCTTAAGTCGCATTGGCGGCATCCATTAATTGCTGCTTCTCGTTCACGTTGTCGTCATTCTGGCGGCAACGTGAATTATTTATGAGATAAATCTCCCCAGGCTAACGACATCCCTTATCGTTGTGTATAGAATATTCCCCCGAAGTTTAAGGTTGGCGCCTTCTGGTTGCCACGGCACACGAAACAGCGTTGGTTTCCATATATGGCGTAATGAATCCGCGACAAAGCGGTTAACAGAGCCTATGTGTATCAGGTCTGTTTCGTGTGCTGAATTGTTGACGCATTTATTTATTGGTATCGCATGAACCCCATCGTAATTAATCGGCTTCAACGGAAGCTGGGCTACACTTTTAATCATCAGGAACTGCTGCAGCAGGCATTAACTCACCGCAGCGCCAGCAGCAAACATAACGAGCGTTTAGAATTTTTAGGCGACTCAATCTTGAGCTACGTTATCGCTAATGCGTTGTATCACCGTTTCCCGCGTGTGGATGAAGGCGATATGAGCCGCATGCGCGCCACGTTGGTCCGTGGCAATACGCTGGCAGAACTGGCACGCGAATTTGAGTTAGGTGAGTGCTTGCGTTTAGGGCCGGGTGAACTTAAAAGCGGTGGATTTCGTCGCGAGTCAATTCTCGCCGACACCGTCGAAGCATTAATTGGCGGCGTATTCCTCGACAGTGATATTCAAACTGTCGAGAAGTTAATCCTTAACTGGTATCAAACCCGTCTGGACGAAATTAGCCCAGGCGATAAACAAAAAGATCCGAAAACGCGCTTGCAAGAATATTTGCAGGGTCGCCATCTGCCGCTGCCGACTTATCTGGTAGTTCAGGTACGTGGCGAAGCGCACGATCAGGAATTTACTATCCACTGCCAGGTCAGCGGCCTGAGTGAACCGGTGGTTGGCACAGGTTCAAGCCGTCGTAAGGCTGAGCAGGCTGCCGCCGAACAGGCGTTGAAAAAACTGGAGCTGGAATGAGCATCGATAAAAGTTACTGCGGATTTATTGCCATCGTCGGACGTCCGAACGTTGGCAAATCCACGCTGCTGAACAAACTGTTGGGGCAGAAAATCTCCATCACTTCCCGCAAAGCGCAGACAACTCGTCACCGCATTGTGGGTATCCATACTGAAGGCGCGTATCAGGCGATCTACGTCGATACCCCGGGCCTGCATATGGAAGAGAAGCGTGCTATTAACCGCCTGATGAACAAAGCGGCGAGCAGCTCCATTGGCGACGTTGAGCTGGTGATTTTTGTCGTTGAAGGCACCCGTTGGACGCCGGACGATGAAATGGTGCTCAACAAGCTGCGTGATGGCAAAGCGCCGGTGATCCTCGCGGTGAACAAAGTGGACAACGTGCAGGAGAAAGCCGATCTGCTGCCGCACCTGCAGTTCCTTGCAAGCCAGATGAATTTCCTCGATATCGTGCCAATCTCCGCCGAAACCGGACTTAACGTTGACACTATCGCGGCAATCGTGCGCAAACACCTGCCGGAAGCGACGCATCACTTCCCGGAAGATTACATCACCGACCGCTCACAGCGGTTTATGGCCTCTGAAATCATCCGTGAAAAACTGATGCGTTTCCTCGGCGCAGAACTGCCGTACTCCGTGACCGTGGAGATCGAACGTTTTGTCACCAATGAACGTGGTGGTTACGACATCAACGGTTTGATTCTCGTTGAGCGTGAAGGGCAGAAGAAGATGGTCATTGGCAACAAAGGGGCCAAGATTAAAACCATCGGTATTGAAGCGCGTAAAGACATGCAGGAAATGTTCGAAGCGCCTGTCCATCTTGAACTGTGGGTAAAAGTGAAATCCGGCTGGGCCGACGACGAACGCGCACTGCGTAGTCTCGGTTACGTTGACGATCTTTAATTAGCATACTCTATGACTTTCGAGGTGCAGGAAGGCGGCAAGACCGTGAATCCCTGGGAGCTTACTAAAGTAAGTGACCAGGGTGAACGGGTGCAGCCAGGGCACCTGCAACTTGAAAGGCGACGAGTATGATGGAAGGCTGGCAGCGCGCATTCGTATTGCATAGTCGCCCGTGGAGCGAAACCAGCCTGATGCTGGACGTCTTCACGGAGGAATCGGGCCGCGTGCGTCTGGTTGCCAAAGGCGCACGCTCTAAACGCTCTACCCTGAAAGGTGCATTACAGCCTTTCACGCCTCTCTTGCTTCGCTTCGGTGGGCGCGGTGAAGTCAAAACACTGCGCAGTGCTGAAGCTGTCTCATTGGCGCTGCCATTAAGCGGTATCACGCTTTACAGCGGTCTGTACATCAACGAGCTTCTCTCCCGCGTGCTGGAATACGAGACGCGCTTCTCGGAACTCTTTTTCGATTACTTACACTGCATCCAGTCTCTGGCTGGGGCTACTGGCACACCGGAACCCGCGTTGCGCCGCTTTGAGCTGGCATTGCTCGGGCATCTGGGTTATGGCGTCAATTTTACCCATTGTGCAGGTAGCGGCGAACCGGTGGATGACACCATGACGTATCGTTATCGCGAAGAAAAAGGGTTTATCGCAAGCGTCGTTATCGACAATAAAACCTTCACCGGGAGGCAGTTGAAAGCGTTACACACGCGGGAATTTCCTGACGCAGACACATTGCGTGCCGCGAAACGCTTTACCCGCATGGCGCTTAAGCCGTATCTTGGCGGTAAACCATTAAAGAGCAGGGAACTGTTCCGGCAGTTTATACCTAAGCGAACAGTGCAAACACATAATGACTGATGAGGATTGTCATGGCTGAATTACTGTTGGGCGTCAACATTGACCATATCGCAACGCTGCGTAATGCACGTGGTACTGCTTACCCCGACCCGGTGCAGGCCGCGTTTATTGCCGAGCAGGCTGGCGCGGATGGCATTACCGTGCATTTGCGTGAAGATCGTCGCCACATTACTGACCGCGACGTACGTATCCTGCGTCAGACGCTGGATACCCGCATGAATCTGGAAATGGCGGTGACCGAAGAGATGCTGGCGATTGCCATTGAGACGAAGCCTCATTTTTGCTGCCTGGTACCGGAAAAGCGCCAGGAAGTGACAACCGAAGGTGGCCTGGACGTCGCAGGTCAGCGTGACAAAATGCGCGATGCTTGTAAACGTCTGGCGGATGCCGGGATTCAGGTTTCTCTGTTTATCGACGCAGATGAAGAGCAGATCAAAGCTGCAGCAGAGGTAGGCGCCCCGTTTATCGAGATCCATACTGGTTGTTATGCCGATGCCAAAACTGACGCTGAACAGGCGCAAGAGCTGGCGCGCATTGCTAAAGCCGCGACCTTTGCTGCAAGTCTCGGTCTGAAAGTTAACGCCGGCCACGGTCTGACCTATCACAACGTGAAAGCCATTGCCGCCATTCCTGAGATGCATGAACTGAATATCGGCCATGCCATTATTGGTCGTGCAGTGATGACCGGACTGAAAGATGCGGTGGCAGAAATGAAGCGCCTGATGCTGGAAGCGCGTGGCTAATGGCAATATTAGGTTTAGGCACGGATATCGTGGAGATCGCTCGCATTGAAGCGGTGCTCGCCCGATCCGGTGAGCGCCTTGCTCGCCGCGTATTAAGCGATAACGAATGGGAAATCTGGAAAACGCACCAACAGCCAGTGCGTTTTCTGGCGAAGCGTTTTGCTGTGAAAGAAGCGGCGGCAAAAGCGTTTGGAACCGGGATCCGCAATGGCCTGGCGTTTAATCAGTTTGAAGTATTCAACGATGAGCTTGGTAAGCCACGGTTGCGACTGTGGGGCGAGGCATTAAAACTGGCGGAAAAGCTGGGCGTCGCACATATGCATGTGACGCTTGCAGATGAACGTCATTATGCTTGCGCCACGGTAATTATTGAAAGTTAAAATAATACCGTTCTCTTTATAAAGTAAAACCCCCGAACTGGTAAGGAACGGGGGTTTTACTTTATAACTTTAATTTTGTACAGCATGCACCCTCAACAACAGCGATTATGGATCAGGGTGGTTATCTTTTACAAGCAACTTGCAATCTTTATCATAAAAACTCGAGCCTTTACGAAGAAAGCGATATTGATGGAAATATTAACGTGACCGCAAATTCGTAAGTACATTAAAATTGGTTTCGTTATTGGCGATTTTGCTGTGCTTTACACCATGCCACTGAATTCCCCCATTGAAACGAGTGGTGTCGTCAAAGCTCTGGTGTGGAGTGCAGATGGCTGATTGTCGATACCTGTTTAAACGGGTCATTAAAGTCATCATTGCTGTTTTACAGCTGATCCTTCTGTTCTTATAACACAAGGAAACGTACTTAAGGCGCGTCAGGTTAACCAGCCAGGCGCGCCTTTAATAATTATAAATAAACGTCTGCGCAGATATTATATGAATTCATTTGATAAATGATTATGCTGTTGTCATCATTTTAATAAATATAATAGCGTTAAGCTTTTGTCTATAAATAATTAATATTCTACTTCAGGAGCAGAATATTAAATTTTATCTGCGTGATGCATTAGCACAAATTTATCCCACAACTGCTCTTCTGTCTCGACATGCGCCGGATCCTTCACAATAGTATTAGGGATCGGACACACCTTCTGGCAGGTTGGCGTCTCGTAGTGACCTACGCATTCGGTACACTTATCGCTGTTAATCTCGTAGATATGATCACCCATTGAAATCGCCTCATTCGGGCATTCAGGTTCACACATATCACAATTGATGCATTTTTTAGTGATTAACAGCGCCATAAGGAAACTCTCAAAACAACACAAACCGGGCGGGCATTATACGCGCATTCTTTGCTCAAACCAGTTTTTTCACCAGTGCCTCGCTGTGGCGAATGCGCTCAGGGGCCAGTTCCAGGTCCTGCTGAATTAGCGCAATGAACAGCAAATCTGTAAGCATTCCCTGAGCGTGACAAGCGGAGATCGATGCACTATTCGTCGCCTGTTCTTCGGCAATCGTATACAGGCAGTGGGACGCTCGTTGTTGCAGAGCATTCGGCGTGAAACCGGTAATTGCCAGCACCTTTCCACCCACGCGCAGCATCTCATCTGCCGCGAGATTTAACTCACGTCGTACACCAGTGTAAGAGATGGCTAATAACAGGTCGTCCGGTGAAGATGCCTGTACAGTAGCGAGCAACGCATGCATATCGCGTTCTGCGGCAGCATTGAAACCAATCTTCATCAGTTTCCAGGCAAAGTTTTGCGCTACCAGACCCGAAGCACCAATGCCAGTTAAAATAATCCGCCTCGCAGAACGCAGCATCACCACGCATTCATGCAATTTCTCTTCACTGTTAACGTTCAGCGTCGCATACATGGCAGCCGTGTTTTCTTTTATGAGTTTTTCACCCACCAGTCGCAGCGGATCATCACCGCGAATTTGGTTATGAATGGGGACAGAAGGGGATTCCGGCTGGCTCGCCAGAGCTTCGCTTAACGCCAGTTTTAAGGCTGGAAAACCTTTATAGCCGAGTTTTTGTGCGAATTTCACCACGCTGGATTGACTGACCCCAGCTTCGTTGGCCAATTGCTGCGAACTTAAATGGCGCGCCGTATCAGGTTGTAGCAGGAGATAGTCCGCCAGTTTTTTATCACTCTGGGCAAGCTGCTGGTAACGCTGACGAATACGAAGTAAGCCGTTCATATCTTTCCTCGCGATGAAATAATGGCGACAACAGGCAATATGAGACACAAGCGAGTGAATATTATATTCCATAGCTTGTAAGATCTATGAATTAAAAATTCCATTCAGCATTATACGGTAGATTGTTGCCGGAAAAGTGATGATCTATCTGTTAGGCTATGTAGTAGCGATGATTAATCAGGATGTTTCAGTCCAGAGGAGTATGGTTTGGCAACTCACGAGCGTCGTGTGGTGTTTTTTGACTTAGATGGAACATTGCATCAACAGGATATGTTCGGTAGTTTTCTGCGCTACTTACTGCGTCGCCAACCGCTGAATACACTGCTTGTCCTGCCGCTATTGCCGATTATTGCCATGGCATTATTGATAAAAGGCCGTGCTGCGCGCTGGCCGATGAGTCTGCTATTGTGGGGATGCACTTTTGGTCACAGCGAAGCGCGTTTACAGGCATTACAAGCCGATTTTGTACACTGGTTTCGCGACAATGTGACTGCCTTTCCGCTGGTGCAAGAGCGCCTGACCACCTACTTGCTCAGTTCCGATGCTGATATCTGGTTGATTACCGGTTCTCCACAGCCGCTGGTTGAAGCGGTCTATTTCGATACGCCCTGGTTACCGCGGGTGAATCTTATCGCCAGCCAAATTCAGCGTGGTTATGGCGGCTGGGTATTGACAATGCGTTGCCTCGGGCATGAGAAGGTCGCGCAACTGGAACGCAAAATCGGCACGCCACTGCGGTTGTACAGTGGTTACAGCGACAGTAATCAGGACAACCCGTTGCTTTATTTCTGCCAGCATCGTTGGCGAGTAACCCCGCGCGGTGAACTCCAGCAACTGGAATAGAGTAAAGCATAGCGTCCGTGTATAATGCGCCGCGCTTTTATAACCGGAGTTTTCTTTTTGTCTGAAGTCGAATTTAGTCACGAATACTGGATGCGCCATGCCATGACGCTGGCAAAGCGTGCCTGGGACGAGCGGGAAGTACCGGTCGGCGCGGTATTGGTGCATAACAACCGGGTAATCGGCGAGGGCTGGAATCGTCCGATTGGTCGGCATGATCCTACCGCGCACGCTGAAATCATGGCCCTGCGTCAGGGCGGTCTGGTGATGCAAAATTATCGCCTGATCGACGCCACATTATATGTCACGCTGGAGCCGTGTGTGATGTGCGCCGGAGCGATGATTCACAGCCGGATTGGTCGTGTAGTTTTTGGTGCACGAGATGCGAAAACGGGGGCTGCCGGATCATTAATGGATGTGTTGCACCATCCGGGCATGAATCACCGGGTGGAAATCACGGAAGGGATATTGGCGGAAGAGTGTGCAGCGCTGCTCAGCGACTTCTTTCGCATGCGCCGTCAGGAAATCAAAGCGCAGAAAAAAGCGCAATCTTCTGCGGATTAATTTTGCTTCTTTTCACTTCCCTTCCTGGAAAACAGCAGCGAAGGGGAGTGTGTCAGATAGTTAGATGACGACTGTGAAAGAAACGAGAGAAAAGGAAATTTCCCTTTACTCAATTCTGTTGGCGACACTGCCGGATAATCCTGAGCCAGCTGCATCGCCGCTTCTGTTGCCTGCTTTTCTTTCTCTTGCAGATACCCCACCAGACTAATCTGATACTTACGGATATTCTCGACATAGGCGTAAGCTTCATGTCCCCGCGCATAACCGTAAGTCAGCTTGCTGTAATAGGGTTTCTGGCTAAGTAAAGGCAGACGTTGTTTAACATCGGTCCAACTGTCTGGATTACCTTTGGTTTTTGCCGTCAGGGCGCGAGCATCCAGCATATGCGCATAACCCATATTGTAAGCGGCGAGCGCAAACCAAATCCGTTCATTTTCTGGCACGCTTTCCGGCACTTTACTCATCATATCCTGCAAATAACGCGCGCCGCCGCTGATGCTTTGTTCAGCATCGGTACGATCGTTAATGCCCAGGCTTTGCGCGGTATTTTTGGTCAACATCATCATGCCGCGCACACCGGTCGGCGAGGTGGCCTGCGCGTCCCAATGTGATTCCTGGTAAGCAATAGCCGCCAGTAAACGCCAGTCAATTTCCTCGGCGTATTTCTCAAACAAAGGTTTTAATTGTGGCAGCACCGCATCGACGGCGCGTAAAAATGTGCGCGTATCGACATAATCAAAATCATCGCCATGCCCCAGGTATTTCTCTTCAATGCGTGCCAGCGTGCCGTCCTCATTCATTTTGTTGAAGAAGTCGAGCAGAGCTGCGGAAAGGGTATTATCGTCATCTAACTGGCTAAACCAGGTCACTGGTTGTTCATCGGTGATATCGAGTGCCACGGCGAGTTCCGGGTGAACTCGCTGGAACAGGCTGATGGCGACAGAATCAGCAATGGTGTAATCCAGCTTACCTCCGATGACATCTTCCAGTAATTCCGCTGAGCCTTTTTTGTCGTCCACCTTCCAGCTTAAATCCGGGAATTTAGTTTCTTTCAGTCTTTGTAGATCGTTAACGACAACGTGTCCTGGTGCGATGGAGAGCTGTTCCGCCGTCAAATTGCCCAGCGTGCGTGGGCGATATTGACCCACTTTGTAAACCAGTTGTTGTGAAACGGAATAATAGGTAGGACCAGGCTGATAGTTTTTTACCCGCTCACTGTTATAAACCAGACCTGCTGCCAGCAGGTCGGCGTTGCCGTTGTCGAGATCGTCAAACAACTGGCTGATATTCTGCCGTACGGTCACTTTCAGTTTCACGCCGAGGTAGTCGGCAAATTGTTTGGCCAACTCATAATCCAGCCCGGAAGATTTACCGTTAATCTCATTCCATGTGAGGGGAGTATGAATGGTGCTCACGCGCAATTCTCCCCGCGCTTGAATGGCGGCGATACGGTTGTCGGCTTTACCAAACCAAGGAATAGATGGCCAGAGAGCTACCGCGAGAAGCAGTGCCAGAATGCCAATGAACAGATAATTAATCTTTAATTTTTTCAATTAGTTAATTCTCTGTGTCGTTCATGTCCTGGCTTGAAAAAACGATATGCTAAACAAAGGTATAATCATCAATGAGCGGCATTTTGCGTAAACCTGTGCCAGTTGGCAACTTATTACAGCCATTGGCGGCACGCGTTGCTAATTCACGATGGTGATTTTATTTCCACGCAAACGGTTTCGTCAGCGCAGCAGATTCTTTATAATGACGCCCGTTTCCCCCCCCTTGGGTACACCGAAAGCTTAGAAGACGAGAGACTTATGATGGAAATTCTGCGTGGTTCGCCTGCACTGTCGGCATTCCGAATCAATAAACTGCTGGCGCGTTTTCAGGCTGCCAGGCTCCCGGTTCACAACATTTACGCCGAGTATGTCCATTTTGCTGACCTCAATGCGCCGTTAAACGAAGAAGCGCACGCGCAACTTGAACGCCTGTTGAAATATGGTCCGGCACTCGCCAGCCATGCCCCGGAAGGCAAATTACTGCTGGTGACCCCGCGCCCAGGCACCATCTCTCCCTGGTCTTCAAAAGCGACCGATATCGCCCATAACTGCGGGCTGCAACAGGTAAACCGCCTTGAGCGCGGCGTGGCTTACTATGTAGAAGCCGCTACGCTGACCAATGAACAGTGGCAGCAGGTTACCGCTGAACTACACGACCGTATGATGGAAACGGTCTTTTTTGCTTTAGATGATGCAGAGCAGCTGTTTGCGCATCATCAACCGACTCCAGTCACCAGCGTTGATTTACTGGGGCAGGGCCGTCAGGCGCTGATCGACGCTAACCTGCGTCTCGGCCTGGCACTGGCGGACGATGAAATTGACTATCTGCAGGATGCTTTCACAAAGCTTGGTCGTAATCCGAACGACATCGAGCTGTATATGTTCGCCCAGGCGAACTCTGAGCACTGCCGCCACAAAATTTTTAACGCCGACTGGATTATCGACGGTGAACAGCAGCCGAAATCGCTGTTCAAGATGATCAAAAATACCTTCGAAACCACGCCGGATCACGTTCTCTCTGCGTATACAGATAACGCCGCGGTGATGGAAGGTTCTGAAGTAGGCCGCTACTTTGCTGACCACGAAACGGGCCGCTACGATTTCCATCAGGAACCGGCGCATATTCTGATGAAAGTCGAAACTCACAATCACCCGACGGCGATTTCTCCGTGGCCGGGTGCGGCGACGGGGTCTGGCGGTGAAATCCGTGATGAAGGCGCCACCGGACGCGGCGCGAAGCCGAAAGCCGGTCTGGTCGGTTTCTCCGTTTCCAACCTGCGTATTCCTGGCTTTGAACAGCCGTGGGAAGAAGATTTCGGTAAGCCTGAGCGCATTGTCACCGCACTGGACATCATGACCGAAGGTCCGCTGGGCGGCGCGGCATTTAACAACGAATTTGGTCGTCCGGCACTGAACGGCTACTTCCGTACTTATGAAGAAAAAGTGAACAGCCACAACGGCGAAGAGCTGCGCGGTTATCACAAACCGATCATGCTGGCGGGCGGGATCGGCAACATTCGCGCCGATCACGTACAAAAAGGCGAGATCAACGTTGGTGCGAAGCTGGTCGTTCTCGGCGGTCCGGCAATGAACATTGGTCTTGGCGGCGGTGCGGCGTCTTCTATGGCGTCTGGTCAATCTGATGCCGACCTCGACTTTGCTTCTGTTCAGCGCGACAACCCGGAAATGGAACGTCGTTGCCAGGAAGTGATCGACCGTTGCTGGCAGCTTGGTGATGCCAACCCAATCCTGTTTATCCACGACGTTGGCGCAGGCGGTCTTTCTAACGCGATGCCGGAACTGGTAAGCGACGGCGGGCGCGGCGGTAAATTTGAACTGCGCGACATCCTGAGCGACGAACCGGGCATGAGCCCGCTGGAAATCTGGTGTAACGAATCCCAGGAACGTTACGTGCTGGCGGTTGCTGCCGATCAGTTACCGCTGTTTGACGAACTGTGTAAGCGTGAACGCGCGCCCTACGCGGTGATTGGTGAAGCGACCGAAGAACTGCATCTTTCTCTGCACGATCGTCATTTTGATAATCAGCCGATCGATCTGCCGCTGGACGTACTGCTTGGTAAAACACCGAAGATGACCCGCGATGTGCAAACGCTGAAAGCGAAAGGCGACGCGCTGGTCCGTGAAGGGATCACCATTGCTGACGCGGTGAAACGTGTGCTGCATCTGCCGACCGTGGCGGAGAAAACCTTCCTTGTGACCATTGGCGACCGTAGCGTAACCGGCATGGTGGCGCGCGATCAGATGGTTGGCCCGTGGCAGGTGCCGGTCGCTAACTGTGCGGTCACTACTGCCAGCCTCGACAGCTACTACGGTGAAGCGATGGCAATTGGCGAACGTGCGCCAGTTGCGCTGCTGGATTTCGCCGCTTCTGCCCGTCTGGCGGTCGGTGAAGCGTTAACCAACATCGCCGCAACACAAATTGGCGATATCAAACGCATTAAACTTTCCGCCAACTGGATGGCGGCGGCAGGTCATCCTGGCGAAGATGCTGGCCTGTATGAAGCTGTTAAAGCGGTGGGCGAAGAGCTTTGTCCGGCGCTGGGCCTGACGATCCCGGTGGGTAAAGACTCTATGTCGATGAAAACCCGCTGGCAGGAAGGTAACGAAGAGCGTGAAATGACGTCGCCGCTGTCGCTGGTTATTTCTGCATTTGCCCGCGTGGAAGATGTGCGTCACACCATCACGCCGCAGCTTTCTACCGAAGATAACGCACTGTTGCTGATTGATCTGGGCCTTGGCAATAATGCGCTGGGCGCAACGGCGCTGGCGCAGGTTTATCGTCAGCTTGGCGACAAGCCGGCTGATGTGCGCGACGTCGCACAACTGAAAGGCTTCTATGACGCGATTCAGGCGCTGGTTGCACAGCGTAAGCTGCTCGCGTACCACGACCGCTCTGATGGTGGTCTGTTGGTGACGCTGGCGGAAATGGCATTTGCCGGTCATTGCGGCATTGAAGCGGATATCGCCTCTCTGGGCGACGATCATCTGGCGGCGCTGTTTAACGAAGAGCTGGGTGCGGTGATTCAGGTTCGTGCCGCTGACCGTGAAGCGGTTGAAGCGGTACTGGCACAGCATGGCCTTGCTGAGTGCGTCCATTATGTTGGCCAGGCGGTTTCCGGTGACCGTTTTGTGATTACCGCCAACGGGCAGGCTGTATTCAGCGAAAGCCGTACTACGTTGCGTGTCTGGTGGGCAGAAACCACCTGGCAGATGCAGCGCCTGCGTGACAACCCGGAGTGCGCCGATCAGGAACATCAGGCGAAATCCAACGACGCTGATCCGGGCCTGAATGTGAAACTGTCGTTCGATATTAACGAAGATGTAGCAGCTCCGTTTATTGCTACTGGCGCGCGCCCGAAAGTTGCCGTACTGCGTGAGCAAGGCGTGAACTCGCATGTTGAAATGGCGGCAGCTTTCCATCGTGCGGGCTTCGATGCTATCGACGTGCATATGAGCGATCTGCTGGCTGGACGCACTGGTCTGGAGGATTTCCACGCCCTGGTCGCGTGCGGTGGTTTCTCCTACGGTGATGTGCTGGGTGCCGGTGAAGGTTGGGCGAAGTCTATTCTGTTCAACAACCGTGTACGCGATGAGTTTGCAACCTTCTTCCATCGTCCGCAAACGCTGGCGCTGGGGGTATGTAACGGTTGCCAGATGATGTCTAATCTGCGTGAGCTGATCCCAGGTAGCGAGCTGTGGCCTCGTTTCGTGCGTAACACCTCCGATCGCTTTGAAGCGCGTTTCAGCCTGGTTGAAGTGACCCAAAGCCCGTCTCTGCTGTTGCAGGGGATGGTGGGCTCGCAGATGCCGATTGCTGTGTCTCACGGTGAAGGGCGCGTTGAAGTACGCGACGCGGCGCATCTGGCGGCACTGGAAAGCAAAGGGCTGGTTGCGTTGCGCTATGTCGATAATTTCGGCAAAGTCACCGAAACCTACCCGGCTAACCCGAACGGTTCCCCGAACGGTATTACGGCGGTCACTACCGAAAGCGGTCGTGTCACCATTATGATGCCGCACCCGGAACGTGTTTTCCGTACTGTCAGCAACTCCTGGCATCCGGAAAACTGGGGCGAGGATGGCCCATGGATGCGTATTTTCCGTAATGCGCGTAAGCAGCTGGGGTAAGGCTGCGGAAATTCCACGCAACCCATTGTTTTGTAGGCCGGATAAGGCTTTCACGCCGCATCCGGCATTACACACAACCACTTCGCCAACAATTATAAGCTCCCAACTCCGGGAGCTTTTTTTTGTGTCTGTAAATCACGACAATGGGTGGTTTGCCGTGTCGCTTATAGGTGACACATAACTTATTGATTTAATTTAAAACGAATAATTTAAGCTTTGGGCGTCTCTTTTAAGCGACACGCTGGCTGATTTATAGCCAACCAGTGGAACAGCCATTAATCCATTAAAGCTATGTTTTATCAGTACGTTATCAAACTATTTTATTTATTGGCACAGTTACTGCATAATAATAACCAGTGGCTCATTCACCCACTTATGTCAGCCCCTTCGGGACGTGCTACATAAAATTCGAATGACGCACAACAAGGTGCCTGCCGTCCAACTTCTGATATCAGCGTAGCTATATCAACCATCGGGCGAAACGTCGAGTTAGGCACCGCCTTATTCCACAACAAAGCCGGGTAATTCCCGGCTTTGTTGTATCTGAACTCCCCCTCGGTTAGCATCAGGCTATTCGCGTCTGACGAGAGTAACACCTTGAAACGCTGGCCTGTTTTTCCACGTTCATTACGACAATTAGTCATGCTGGCATTCTTGCTGATTCTGCTGCCTCTGCTGGTACTGGCATGGCAAGCCTGGCAAAGCCTTAATGCGCTTAGCGATCAGGCGGCGCTGGTCAATCGCACAACGCTTATTGACGCCCGGCGCAGTGAGGCAATGACTAATGCGGCACTGGAGATGGAGCGTAGCTACCGTCAGTATTGCGTGCTGGACGACTCAACCCTGGCGAAGGTCTATCAAAGCCAGCGTAAACGTTACAGCGAAATGCTCGATGCCCACGCTGGCGTGCTGCCGGACGATAAACTTTACCAGGCATTGCGTCAGGATTTGAACAATCTTGCCCAACTCCAGTGTAACAACAGTGGGCCGGATGCGGCGGCTGCCGCGCGTCTGGAAGCTTTTGCCAATGCCAATGCCGAAATGGTACAGGCCACGCGCACCGTGGTGTTTTCACGCGGGCAGCAACTCCAGCGAGAGATAGCCGAACGCGGACAGTATTTCGGCTGGCAGTCACTGGTGTTGTTTCTGGTGAGTCTGATAATGGTGCTGCTTTTCACCCGAATGATTATTGGTCCGGTGAAAAATATCGAGCGGATGATCAACCGTCTGGGGGAAGGACGCTCACTGGGTAATAGCGTCTCGTTTAGTGGACCGAGCGAGTTACGCTCGGTAGGGCAACGTATTCTTTGGTTAAGTGAACGCCTGTCATGGCTGGAATCCCAGCGCCATCAATTTTTAAGACATTTATCTCATGAATTAAAAACGCCACTGGCGAGTATGCGCGAGGGCACTGAATTACTGGCTGACCAGGTTGTCGGGCCGCTTACGCCAGAGCAAAAAGAGGTGGTGAGCATCCTTGATAGCAGCAGCCGCAATTTGCAAAAACTGATAGAACAACTGCTTGATTACAACCGTAAACAGGCAGATGGCGCGGTGGAACTGGATAATGTTGAGTTAGCACCGTTGGTGGAGACGGTAGTTTCCGCTCACAGTCTGCCAGCTCGGACTAAAATGATGCATACCGACGTTGATCTCAAGGCAACAGCATGCCTGGCGGAACCCATGTTGCTGATGAGCGTGCTGGATAATCTTTACTCCAATGCGGTGCACTACGGGGCTGAATCCGGTAACATTTGCCTTCGCAGCAGTTTACATGGCGCACGGGTTTATATTGATGTCATCAATACAGGCACGCCCATTCCGCAAGAGGAACGCGCCATGATCTTCGAACCCTTTTTTCAGGGAAGTCACCAGCGAAAAGGGGCGGTGAAGGGGAGCGGTCTGGGATTAAGCATTGCCAGGGATTGTATTCGCCGTATGCAGGGGGAACTGTATCTGGTCGACGAGAGCGGGCAAGACGTTTGCTTCCGCATTGAATTGCCTTCGTCGAAAAACACGAAATAATGTTAAGGCCTATCCCATTAGGCTATTTTATTTGCCAGTTCGGCCCCGGGCAGTGCTCGAAATCCTCACGTACTACGTGTACGCTCCGGTTTCTCCGCGCTGTCCGTGTCCAAACTGCCTGCAACAATTACGCCCACTGGGATAGGCTCTGAGTCTGGTGAATATGCGACACATTTTTCAACGATTTTTATCCCGACGGCTGTGGCTGGCGGGGTTGCCTTGTCTGGCGCTGCTGGGCTGCGTGCAGAATCACAATAAGCCAGCCATTAATGCGCCAGTAGAAGAAAAAATCCCGGTTTATCAACTGGCTGATTATCTTCCTACTGAATGTAGCGACATCTGGGCGCTGCAAGGTAAATCAACTGAAACTAACCCGCTTTACTGGCTACGGGCGATGGATTGCGCCAACCGCTTAATGCCAGCGCAGTCGCGTCAGGAAGCCCGTAAGTATGGTGATGGCAGCTGGCAAAATACCTTTAAGCAGGGGATTTTGCTTGCCGATGCCAAAATCACGCCTTTTGAGCGCCGCCAACTGGTCGCGCGCATTGATGCGTTAAGTACTGAGATCCCGGCGCAGGTTCGCCCGTTGTATCAACTCTGGCGCGACGGACAGGCGCTGCAACTGCAACTGGCGGAAGAGCGCCAACGTTACAGTAAACTCCAGCAATCCTGCGACAGCGAACTGGACGCCCTGCGCCAGCAACATCACGTTCTACAGCAACAACTGGAACTAACCACCCGCAAGCTGGAGAACCTGACGGATATTGAACGTCAACTCTCGACTCGCAAACCGGCCGGAAATTTCCCACCGGACACGCCGCACGAGAGTGAAAAATCCGCGCCATCCACCAATGAGGTCACCCCTGATGAGCCATAAACCTGCGCATTTATTATTGGTCGATGACGATCCGGGATTACTGAAATTACTTGGCCTGCGCCTGACCAGCGAAGGCTACAGCGTGGTCACGGCAGAAAGTGGTGCCGAGGGGCTGCGGATACTGAATCGTGAAAAAGTGGATTTAGTCATCAGCGACCTGCGGATGGATGAAATGGATGGTATGCAACTGTTTGCTGAAATCCAGAAAGTGCAGCCAGGTATGCCGGTAATCATCCTCACCGCGCATGGCTCCATTCCCGATGCCGTTGCCGCGACACAGCAGGGCGTGTTTAGTTTCCTCACCAAGCCCGTTGATAAAGACGCGCTATATCAGGCAATTGATGATGCACTGGAGCAATCTGCCCCAGCCACCGACGAACGTTGGCGCGAGGCGATTGTCACTCGCAGCCCGCTGATGCTGCGCTTGCTGGAACAGGCGCGGCTGGTGGCGCAATCAGACGTTAGCGTTTTGATTAACGGTCAGAGCGGCACCGGGAAAGAGATTTTTGCCCAGGCTATCCACAACGCCAGCCCGCGTAACAGCAAGCCGTTTATTGCCATTAACTGTGGCGCATTGCCCGAGCAGTTGCTGGAGTCGGAGCTGTTTGGTCATGCACGCGGCGCGTTTACTGGTGCCGTCAGCAATCGCGAAGGTTTATTCCAGGCGGCGGAAGGCGGTACGCTGTTTCTCGATGAGATTGGCGATATGCCTACGCCGTTACAGGTCAAATTGCTGCGCGTATTGCAGGAACGAAAAGTCCGTCCGCTGGGCAGTAACCGCGATATTGATATCGACGTGCGGATTATTTCTGCGACTCACCGCGACCTGCCAAAAGCGATGGCGCGCGGGGAATTCCGTGAAGATCTCTATTACCGCCTCAACGTTGTCAGCCTGAAAATTCCGGCACTGGCGGAGCGCACGGAAGACATTCCGTTACTGGCAAACCACTTATTGCGTCAGGCAGCAGTACGGCATAAACCGTTTGTCCGCGCGTTCTCCACCGATGCGATGAAACGCCTGATGACTGCCAGCTGGCCGGGAAATGTGCGCCAGTTGGTGAACGTGATTGAACAGTGCGTGGCGCTGACATCATCTCCGGTGATTAGTGATGCGCTGGTGGAGCAGGCGCTGGAGGGCGAAAACACGGCGCTGCCCACCTTTGTTGAGGCGCGTAATCAGTTTGAACTCAACTACCTGCGCAAGCTGCTGCAAATCACTAAAGGCAACGTCACTCACGCGGCGAGAATGGCGGGGCGCAACCGGACAGAATTTTATAAACTGCTTTCCCGACACGAGCTGGATGCAAACGATTTCAAGGAATGAATCGGTGTAATGTGTTACGTTTAGCAGATCAAAAGACAGGCGACCTTTTCAAGGAATAGCATGAAAAAGATTGATGCGATTATTAAACCCTTCAAGCTGGACGATGTCCGTGAAGCGCTGGCCGAAGTCGGTATTACCGGCATGACCGTGACCGAAGTGAAAGGCTTTGGGCGTCAGAAAGGCCACACTGAGCTGTATCGCGGTGCGGAATATATGGTGGATTTTCTGCCGAAGGTGAAAATTGAGATCGTCGTGCCGGACGACATTGTCGATATCTGCGTAGACACGATTATTCGTACGGCGCAAACCGGCAAAATTGGTGATGGTAAAATTTTCGTCTTCGACGTGGCACGGGTCATTCGTATCCGTACCGGCGAAGAGGACGACGCGGCGATTTAAACCGCGTCATGGTTGCCGGATGTTTCCATCCGGCAACATCAAATCACAGCACTTTATGTGGGCCAAAGCATTCGTAATGAATGTTTTCCTGCTTCACACCCAGGTCCACTAACTGTTTTGCCGCAAACTGCATGAAGCCGACCGGACCGCAGAGATAGAACTGCATGGCCGGATCGCTGAACGCACCTTCCAGTTTGCTCAAATCCATCAGGCCTTCGCTATCAAACTGACCTTTAGCGCGATCGGCTTCGCTCGGCTCGCGATACCAGGTATGCGCGGTAAAGCGCGGTAGTGCTTGCCCCAGTTCCTTAACTTCATCAGCAAAGGCGTGAACATCGCCATTTTCTGCCGCGTGGAACCAGTTCACTTGTGCTGTGTGGCCTGTTTTTGCCAGCGTGTCGAGCATTGCCAGCATTGGCGTTTGCCCTACACCCGCAGAGATCAGTGTTACCGGCGTGTCATCTGTCACATCCATAAAGAAATCACCCGCCGGAGCGACCAGCTTCACGACATCGCCAACGTTGGCGTGATTGTGCAGCCAGTTGGATACCTGCCCGCCATCTTCGCGTTTCACCGCAATACGATAGCCTTTGCCATCAGGTTTACGAGTCAAAGAGTACTGACGAATTTCCTGATGCGGGAAACCTTCTGGTTTCAGCCAGACGCCGAGATACTGTCCTGGACGGTATTCTGCCACTGCACCACCGTCGACCGGTTCCAGTTCGAAGCTGGTGATAAGCGCGCTGCGCGGCGTTTTAGCCACAATGCGGAAATCGCGAGTACCTTCCCAGCCACCGGCTTTGCTGGCGTTTTCGTTATAGATTTCCGCCTCGCGATTGATAAATACATTAGCCAGTACGCCATAGGCTTTACCCCACGCGTCCAGCACTTCCTGGCCTGGGCTGAACATTTCGTCCAGGGTCGCCAACAGGTGTTCGCCAACGATGTTGTACTGTTCCGGTTTGATCTGGAAACTGGTGTGCTTCTGCGCGATTTTTTCTACCGCTGGCAGCAGCGCAGGCAGGTTTTCAATATTACTGGCGTAGGCGGCAATAGCGTTAAACAGGGCTTCACGTTGATCGCCATTACGCTGGTTACTCATGTTAAAAATTTCTTTGAGTTCTGGGTTATGAGTAAACATACGGTCGTAGAAATGGGCGGTTAACTTTGGCCCTGTTTCCACCAGTAAAGGGATGGTGGCTTTTACTGTAGCGATGGTTTGAGCGTCAAGCATATGGTCTTCCTTTTTTTGCATCTTAATTGATGTATCTCAAATGCATCTTATAAAAAATAGCCCTGCACTGTAAATGGTTCTTTTGGTGTTTTTCATCAAGAATGTGATGAAGTGAAAAATTTGCATCACAAACCTGAAAAGAAATCCGTTTCCGGTTGCAGGCCCTTTATTCTCCAAAGCCTTGCATAGCTTGAAGGTAATCGTTTGCGTAAATTCCTTTGTCAAGACCTGTTATCGCACAATGATTCGGTTATACTGTTCGCCGTTGTCCATCAGGACCGCCAAAATTAGGCGAAAAAATTTTATTGTTAGCTGAGTCAGGAGATGCGGATGTTAAAGCGTGAAATGAACATTGCCGATTATGATGCCGAACTGTGGCAGGCTATGGAGCAGGAAAAAGTACGTCAGGAAGAGCACATCGAACTGATCGCCTCCGAAAACTACACCAGCCCGCGCGTAATGCAGGCGCAGGGTTCTCAGCTGACCAACAAATATGCTGAAGGTTATCCGGGCAAGCGCTACTACGGCGGTTGCGAGTATGTTGATATCGTTGAACAACTGGCGATCGATCGTGCGAAAGAGCTGTTCGGCGCTGATTACGCTAACGTTCAGCCGCACTCCGGCTCCCAGGCTAACTTTGCGGTCTACACCGCGCTGCTGGAACCAGGTGATACCGTTCTGGGTATGAACCTGGCGCATGGCGGTCACCTGACTCACGGTTCTCCGGTTAACTTCTCCGGTAAACTGTACAACATCGTTCCTTACGGTATCGATGCTACCGGTCATATCGACTACGCCGATCTGGAAAAACAAGCCAAAGAACACAAACCGAAAATGATTATCGGTGGCTTCTCTGCATATTCCGGCGTGGTTGACTGGGCGAAAATGCGTGAAATCGCTGACAGCATCGGTGCTTACCTGTTCGTTGATATGGCGCACGTTGCGGGCCTGGTTGCTGCTGGCGTCTACCCGAACCCGGTTCCTCATGCTCACGTAGTGACTACCACCACTCACAAAACCCTGGCGGGTCCGCGCGGCGGCCTGATCCTGGCGAAAGGCGGTAGCGAAGAACTGTACAAAAAACTGAACTCTGCCGTTTTCCCTGGTGGTCAGGGCGGTCCGCTGATGCACGTTATTGCGGGTAAAGCAGTAGCGCTGAAAGAAGCGATGGAGCCTGAGTTCAAAACTTACCAGCAGCAGGTCGCGAAAAACGCCAAAGCGATGGTAGAAGTGTTCCTGGAGCGCGGCTACAAAGTGGTTTCTGGCGGTACTGATAACCACCTGTTCCTGGTTGATCTGGTTGATAAAAACCTGACCGGTAAAGAAGCAGACGCCGCTCTGGGCCGTGCCAATATCACCGTGAACAAAAACAGCGTACCGAACGATCCGAAGAGCCCGTTTGTAACTTCTGGTATTCGTGTAGGTACTCCGGCGATTACGCGTCGTGGCTTCAAAGAAGCAGAAGCGAAAGAACTGGCTGGCTGGATGTGTGACGTGCTGGACAGCATCAATGATGAAGCGGTTATCGAGCGCATCAAAGGTAAAGTTCTCGACATCTGCGCACGTTACCCGGTTTACGCATAAGAGAAACGGTGATTTGCTGACAACGTGCTCGTTGTTCATGCCGGATGCGGCGTGAACGCCTTATCCGGCCTACAAAAATTTGCAAATTCAATATATTGCAATATCCGTGTAGGCCTGATAAGCGTAGCGCATCAGGCAATCTTACGTTTGTGATCGTCAAGGCTTCCTTCGGGAAGCCTTGTTACGTTATCGCGCCATCAAATCTGTCGTAACTGCGCCTCAACATACAAATAACCTATCCCCAGCACCTGTTGTGCGCGGCTTAATTGCCCAAAGCCAATTTGCGTCGCTTTCACGCTCGGTCCTTCGTCGCGGTCAAACGGGTTAAATCCTGTCTGGCGAATAATGGTATTAAGCCAGTTCTCACCAAAGGCACAGCTGCGGCCATACAACCAAATCTGATTAATATTTAGGATGTTGAGGAAGTTATACAGACTCAAACCAATGGCGTTGGCACTGCGGTCAACCCAGCTGGTGACCCACGGTTCTTCACTCTGCCAGGCAGCGATTAATTGCGCTGTAGTCAGTTTTTCTGGATCAAGTTGAGTATTGCCAGGTTGTGATTTTAGCCATACTCGCGCCTGTTTTTTTAATGCGCTTAACGAGGCGACGGTTTCCAGGCAGCCATAACGTCCACAGTCGCAGGCGACGCCATCCGGATTAACAATGGTGTGACCAATCTGCCCGCTACCATACAAACTACCGCGATAAATTTGCTCGTTAATCACGAACGACGAGCCAATGCCGTAATCAACGTTGATCACGCAGAAATCCCGTCCCTGCGAATTATTTTGCCATTTCTCCGCCAGCGCCAGCATCACGCAGTCATTATCGACCATCACCCGAATGCCCAGCTTCTCTTCCAGCAGATACTTCACCTCAACTGGCGTGGTCCACGGTGCTTGCGGCATGGTTTGCGATACACCAGTTACCGGATCAACCTGACCGTGAATTGCCAGCGCCAGGTTGATGGTGCGGCCCGGCCACAGTTTGCGATGACGATGCCAGCATTTTTCGATTTCGGACAGCAGTGCCTGCGGTGTCGGTGCATCAATCTGAAAATATTCAAATTCGCCTTTCGGACTTAAACAAGCGTTAGCGACCTGGCACTCAATGCTGGTGGGCGTCACGTTCAGGCATAGCGTCCAGTCACCTTCCGGCGCAATCAGCCATGTGCCGCTGCTATGCCCGCGCGTCTGGCTTTCATCGTCGATATTCACCACCCGCTTTTCGTTTTCCAGTTCCTGCAAAATATTACTGACCGCCGGAATTGAAATTTGCGCCAGCCGGGCCAGCGTCGACTTGTTGGCGCGCTTTTGCCGGTACAGCAGTTCCAGAATCACGCATTTGTTATGGTGGCGGATCTGTTGATTGTTAATGCAGGCTCTCATCTTCACTAAACCTTGTTTAGTTAATTGCGTGATTATTCCGCGAAAACATTGCCAGATTGTTCAATACACTGCCACAAATCTTTTAATTCAGTATGTCTTGTTAATATTGAGGGCACCATGACTCCAGTAAAAGTGTGGCAAGAGCGCGTTGAGATCCCGACCTATGAAACCGGGCCGCAGGATATACATCCCATGTTCCTGGAAAATCGCGTTTATCAGGGATCGTCCGGCGCGGTTTATCCCTATGGCGTGACCGATACGCTGAGCGAGCAGAAAACCCTGAAATCCTGGCAGGCGGTGTGGCTGGAAAACGACTACATCAAAGTGATGATCCTGCCGGAACTGGGCGGTCGCGTGCATCGCGCATGGGATAAAGTGAAACAGCGAGATTTTGTCTATCACAATGAAGTCATTAAGCCGGCGCTGGTGGGGCTGCTGGGGCCGTGGATTTCGGGCGGGATTGAGTTTAACTGGCCACAACACCATCGCCCGACCACCTTTATGCCCGTTGATTTCACCATCGAAGCCCATGACGACGGCGCACAGACGGTGTGGGTCGGTGAAACGGAGCCGATGCACGGTTTACAAGTGATGACTGGTTTCACACTGCGCCCTGACCGGGCGGCGCTGGAAATCGCCAGCCGCGTCTATAACGGCAACGCCACGCCGCGTCA
This sequence comes from Escherichia sp. E14S1, assembly GCF_004211995.1. Classification (NCBI taxonomy): domain Bacteria; kingdom Pseudomonadati; phylum Pseudomonadota; class Gammaproteobacteria; order Enterobacterales; family Enterobacteriaceae; genus Escherichia; species Escherichia sp. E14S1. The sequence continues at coordinate 532,033 of NZ_RHJQ01000008.1, read as the reverse complement.
TTTCTTGTGGTGGGCCAACCCGGCAGTGAAAGGTGGTGAAGGGCATCAGAGCGTTTTCCCGCCGGATGTGACTGCGGTGTTTGATCACGGCAAACGGGCTGTTTCAGCTTTCCCCATCGCCACCGGCACCTACTACAAAGTGGACTACTCCGCCGGAGTGGACATTTCTCGCTATAAAAATGTGCCAGTGCCGACTTCGTATATGGCTGAAAAATCGCAGTACGATTTTGTTGGCGCGTGGTGTCACGATGAAGATGGCGGTTTGCTGCACGTTGCCAACCACCATATTGCGCCAGGTAAAAAACAGTGGAGTTGGGGACACAGTGAATTTGGCCAGGCGTGGGATAAGAGTCTGACCGACAATAACGGTCCGTATATCGAGCTGATGACAGGTATTTTTGCCGATAACCAGCCCGATTTTACCTGGCTTGATGCTTACGAAGAGAAGTGTTTCGAGCAGTATTTCCTGCCTTATCATTCTCTGGGCATGGTGCAAAATGCCTCCCGCGATGCGGTGATAAAACTCCAGCGTAGCGAGCGGGGGATTGAGTGGGGGTTGTATGCCATCTCCCCGTTGAGTGGATATCGTCTGGCGATCCGCGAAATCGGCAAATGCAACGCGTTGCTCGATGATGCCGTGGCCCTGACACCAGCGACCGCCATCCAGGGCGTGTTGCACGGTATCAATCCTGACAGACTGACCATCGAACTTTCCGATGCTGACGGCAATATTGTACTGAGTTATCAGGAACATCAGCCGCAAGAGTTGCCGTTGCCGGACGTTGCCAAAGCGCCACTGGCTGCACAAGACATTGCCAGTACAGATGAAGCCTGGTTTATCGGTCAGCATCTGGAGCAATATCATCACGCCAGTCGTTCACCGTTCGATTACTACCTGCGCGGCGTGGCGCTGGACCCGCTGGATTATCGCTGTAACCTGGCGCTGGCGATGCTGGAATATAACCGCGCAGATTTCCCGCAAGCGGTGGCGTATGCCAGTCAGGCGCTGAAACGCGCACATGCGCTGAACAAAAACCCGCAGTGTGGACAGGCAAGTTTGATTCGCGCCAGTGCTTATGAACGTCAGGGACAATATCAACAGGCCGAAGAGGATTTCTGGCGTGCGGTCTGGAGCGGCAATAGTAAAGCGGGCGGCTATTATGGTCTGGCACGGCTGGCGGCGCGCAATGGTAACTTCGACGCGGGTCTGGATTTTTGCCAACAAAGTCTTCGCGCCTGCCCAACCAATCAGGAAGTGCTTTGCCTGCATAACCTGCTGCTGGTGTTAAGTGGTCGTCAGGACAACGCGCGTTTGCAGCGCGAGAAACTGCTGCGTGATTATCCGCTGAACGCCACTCTGTGGTGGCTGAACTGGTTCGATGGTCGTAGCGAATCAGCCCTCGCGCAGTGGCGCGGTCTGTGTCAGGGACGCGACGTTAACGCCCTGATGACCGCCGGGCAACTGATTAACTGGGGAATGCCCGCCCTGGCGGCAGAGATGCTGAACGTACTGGACTGCAAGCGCACGCTTCCGCTTTACCTGCAAGCCAGCTTGCTGCCGAAAGCCGAACGCGGCGAACTGGTCGCAAAAGCCATTGATGTCTTCCCACAGTTTGTCCGTTTCCCGAATACGCTGGAAGAAGTGGCGGCGCTGGAGAGTATTGAAGAGTGCTGGTTTGCCCGTCATTTACTGGCCTGCTTCTATTACAACAAGCGTAGCTACAACAAAGCCATTACTTTATGGCTGCGTTGCGTAGAGATGTCACCGGAGTTTGCCGACGGCTGGCGCGGGTTAGCGATCCATGCGTGGAATAAGCAACACGATTATGAGCTGGCCGCGCGTTATCTTGATAATGCTTATCAGCTTGCGCCGCAGGATGCACGTCTGCTTTTCGAACGGGATTTGCTGGATAAGTTAAGCGGAGCCACACCGGAGAAACGACTGGTACGTCTGGAAAATAATCTGGAAATTGCTCTGAAACGCGACGACATGACCGCAGAACTGCTCAATTTGTGGCATCTCACAGGTCAGGCCGACAAAGCGGCGGATATTCTCGCCACGCGAAAATTCCACCCGTGGGAAGGCGGGGAAGGGAAGGTCACCAGTCAGTTTATCCTTAACCAAATGTTACGCGCCTGGCAACACCTTGATGCCAGACAACCGCAGCAGGCCAGCGAACTGCTTCATGCCGCGCTGCACTATCCGGAGAATTTAAGCGAAGGCCGTTTACCGGGGCAAACTGACAACGACATCTGGTTCTGGCAGGCGATATGTGCCAAAGCTCAGGGCGATGAAACTGAAGCGACGCGTTGTTTACGTCTGGCGGCGACCGGCGATCGTACCATTAACATCCACAGTTATTACAACGATCAGCCGGTTGATTATCTCTTCTGGCAAGGAATGGCGCTGCGACTGCTGGGCGAACAACAAACCGCACAGCAACTGTTTAGTGAAATGAAACAGTGGGCGCAAGAGATGGCGAAAACCAGTATCGAAGCGGATTTCTTTGCCGTCTCGCAACCTGACTTGCTGTCGCTGTATGGCGATTTACAACAGCAGCATAAAGAAAAATGCCTGATGGTGGCGATGCTGGCGGCCGCGGGACTAGGGGAGATTGCGCAATACGAATCTGCTCGCGCTGAATTGACTGCGATTAATCCAGCCTGGCCGAAAGCGGCATTATTCACCACCGTGATGCCTTTTATTTTTAACCGCGTTCACTAAACCCTATTAACTGTAATATTTGAGCGGCACGCGCTGCCGCTCACGCTCAAATAATTAAAATAAGCCGTTGTAAATAAAAACCCTACAGGAGGCACTATGCCTAAAAGAATGAGAACAACCCGTAATCTATTATTAATGGCTACGCTATTAGGTAGCACGCTATTTGCCAACGCTGCGGATAAAGAAATGACCATTGGCGCAATATACCTTGATACTCAGGGATATTACGCTGGAGTGCGCCAGGGCGTTCAGGATGCGGCAAAAGATTCTTCAGTACAGGTACAGTTAATTGAAACTAACGCCCAGGGCGATATTTCGAAAGAAAGTACTTTTGTAGATACCCTCGTGGCGCGTAATGTCGATGCCATTATTTTATCGGCAGTGTCTGAAAATGGTAGTAGCCGTACCGTTCGTCGCGCCAGTGAATCGGGTATTCCGGTGATTTGCTACAACACCTGTATTAATCAAAAGGGTGTCGATAAATATGTCTCGGCATATCTGGTTGGTGACCCGCTGGAATTTGGTAAAAAACTGGGTAACGCTGCCGCCGATTATTTTATTGCCAACAAAATTGACCAGCCGAAAATTGCCGTCATCAATTGCGAAGCCTTTGAAGTTTGTGTGCAACGACGTAAAGGGTTTGAAGAAGTATTAAAAGCCCGCGTTCCCGGCGCGCAAATTGTCGCTAATCAGGAAGGGACTGTTTTAGATAAAGCGATTTCTGTCGGTGAAAAACTGATTATCTCCACGCCAGATCTCAACGCCATTATGGGGGAATCGGGCGGAGCGACACTCGGTGCGGTAAAAGCAGTACGCAATCAAAATCAGGCCGGAAAAATTGCCGTTTTCGGTTCGGACATGACCACTGAAATTGCTCAGGAGCTGGAAAACAACCAGGTGCTGAAAGCGGTAGTGGATATTTCCGGTAAGAAAATGGGCAATGCTGTTTTCGCGCAAACATTGAAGGTTATCAATAAACAAGCCGACGGTGAAAAAGTGATTCAGGTGCCAATCGATCTCTATACCAAAACTGAAGACGGTAAACAGTGGCTGGCAACGCACGTTGATGGTCTGCCCTAATAGCTGATTCGCAGAGGTCCCTATGTTCACGGCAACAGAGGCAGTCCCGGCAGCAAAAGTGGTGGCAGGAAATAAGCGTTACCCCGGCGTCGTTGCGCTGGATAACGTTAACTTCACGCTCAATAAAGGCGAAGTTCGCGCGCTGTTAGGCAAAAACGGTGCGGGAAAATCGACCCTCATTCGAATGCTTACCGGTAGCGAACGTCCGGATAGCGGTGATATCTGGATTGGCGAGACGCGACTGGAAGGCGACGAAGCTACGCTGACTCGCCGTGCCGCTGAACTGGGGGTACGCGCGGTTTATCAGGAATTAAGTCTGGTGGAAGGGCTGACGGTGGCAGAAAACCTCTGCCTTGGTCAATGGCCTCGCCGCAACGGCATGATTGACTACCCGCAAATGGCGCAGGATGCCCAACGTTGCTTACAGGCGCTGGGCGTTGACGTTAGTCCTGAACAACTTGTTTCAACGCTAAGCCCGGCGCAAAAGCAACTGGTGGAAATTGCGCGGGTGATGAAGGGCGAGCCGCGCGTGGTCATCCTTGATGAACCCACCAGCTCGCTTGCCAGTGCGGAAGTTGAACTGGTGATCAGCGCCGTGAAAAAAATGTCGGCACTGGGCGTGGCGGTGATTTACGTCAGCCACAGGATGGAGGAAATCCGCCGTATCGCCTCTTGTGCCACCGTCATGCGCGACGGGCAGGTGGCGGGCGATGTGATGCTCGAAAACACCTCAACTCGCCATATTGTGTCGTTGATGCTCGGACGCGATCACGTTGATATTGCACCGGTTGCAGCTCAGGAGATTGCGGACCAGACCGTACTGGAAGTTCGCGCGTTACGCCACAGACCCAAACTTACAGAGATCAGTTTTTCCCTGCGTCGTGGCGAAGTGCTCGGCATTGCTGGCCTGCTGGGGGCAGGGCGCAGTGAGTTGCTGAAAGCGATAGTTGGGCTGGAAGCGTATGAACAGGGCGAAATTGTTATCAACGGCAAGAAAATCACGCGCCCTGATTACGGCGACATGCTGAAACGCGGCATTGGCTATACGCCAGAAAACCGCAAAGAAGCGGGGATCATTCCCTGGCTGGGCGTTGACGAAAATACAGTGCTGACCAATCGGCAAAAAATCAGCGCCAACGGCGTACTGCAATGGTCCACCATCCGCCGCCTGACCGAAGAGGTGATGCAGCGGATGACAGTTAAGGCTGCCAGTAGCGAAACACCCATCGGCACGCTTTCTGGCGGTAATCAGCAAAAAGTGGTGATCGGTCGTTGGGTCTATGCCGCCAGCCAGATTTTGTTGCTCGACGAGCCAACGCGCGGCGTCGATATCGAAGCCAAACAGCAGATTTACCGTATCGTCCGCGAGCTGGCTGCCGAAGGGAAAAGCGTGGTGTTTATCTCCAGTGAAGTGGAGGAGTTACCGCTGGTGTGCGACCGCATTCTGTTGTTACAGCACGGTACGTTCTCGCAGGAGTTTCACTCTCCAGTCAATGTGGATGAGCTGATGTCCGCCATTCTGTCTGTGCACTGATGAATTTTACCGAGGAACCTGAAGATGTCTGCTTCGTCATTACCATTGCCGCAGGGCAAGAGCGTCTCGCTCAAACAATTTGTCAGTCGCCATATTAATGAGATCGGTTTGCTGGTGGTGATTGCCATTTTGTATCTGGTCTTCTCTCTGAACGCGCCTGGCTTTATCTCATTGAATAACCAAATGAACGTGCTGCGCGATGCCGCTACCATTGGGATCGCCGCCTGGGCGATGACGCTGATTATTATCTCCGGGGAAATTGATGTCAGTGTTGGGCCGATGGTGGCTTTTGTTTCAGTGTGCCTGGCGTTTTTGCTGCAATTTGAAGTTCCGCTGGCGATTGCTTGTCTGCTGGTGTTGCTGTTAGGTGCGCTGATGGGAACGCTCGCCGGGGTGCTGCGCGGCGTGTTTAACGTGCCAAGTTTTGTTGCCACGCTGGGTTTATGGAGCGCCCTGCGCGGAATGGGGCTGTTTATGACGAACGCCTTGCCAGTGCCAATTAACGAAAACGAAGTGCTGGACTGGCTGGGCGGACAATTTCTCGGTGTGCCGGTATCCGCGCTGATCATGATGGTGTTGTTTGCGCTGTTTGTGTTCATCAGCCGCAAAACCGCTTTCGGGCGCTCGGTTTTTGCCGTTGGCGGTAATGCCACTGCGGCGCAGTTGTGCGGCATCAACGTTCGTCGGGTGCGCATTCTTATCTTTACCCTTTCGGGATTATTAGCGGCGGTGACCGGCATTTTGTTGGCGGCGCGTCTTGGTTCTGGTAACGCAGGTGCCGCAAACGGTCTGGAGTTTGACGTCATCGCCGCGGTCGTGGTCGGCGGTACGGCACTTTCCGGCGGTCGCGGTTCCCTGTTCGGTACATTGCTTGGTGTGCTGGTGATTACGCTAATCGGTAACGGTCTGGTATTGCTCGGGATTAACTCTTTTTTCCAGCAGGTGGTACGCGGCGTCATCATCGTGGTGGCAGTCCTGGCGAATATCTTGCTGACCCAGCGAAGCAATAAAGCGAAACGCTAAACCTTAACGCCCCTGGCGCGGGTGCGGCAGGGATGAAAATTAATCGTATTGTTAATGAGGGATTTATGAAAACGATGCTGGCAGCTTATTTACCAGGAAATTCGACCGTCGATCTGCGGGAAGTTGCGGTGCCGACGCCGGGGATTAACCAGGTGCTGATCAAAATGAAATCCTCCGGGATTTGCGGAAGCGATGTCCACTATATCTACCATCAACACCGCGCCACGGCGGCGGCGCCCGATAAACCGTTATACCAGGGCTTTATCAACGGTCATGAGCCGTGCGGGCAAATTGTGGCGATGGGGCAAGGCTGTCGCCATTTTAAAGAGGGTGATCGCGTGCTGGTGTATCACATTTCTGGCTGTGGTTTTTGCCCGAACTGCCGCCGCGGCTTTCCTATCTCTTGTACTGGCAAAGGAAAAGCGGCTTACGGCTGGCAGCGTGACGGCGGTCATGCCGAATATCTGTTGGCGGAAGAAAAAGATCTGATCCTCCTGCCGGATGCACTGAGTTACGAAGATGGTGCGTTTATCAGTTGCGGCGTTGGCACGGCCTATGAAGGGATTTTGCGCGGCGAAGTCTCCGGCAGCGATAACGTGCTGTTGGTCGGTCTGGGACCGGTCGGCATGATGGCGATGATGCTGGCGAAAGGTCGCGGTGCAAAACGGATCATCGGCGTTGATATGTTGCCGGAACGTCTGGCGATGGCGAAACAGTTAGGGGTGATGGATCACGGTTATTTAGCGACGACCGAAGGTCTGCCGCAGATAATCGCTGAACTCACTCACGGCGGCGCGGATGTTGCGCTCGATTGTTCCGGTAATGCTGCGGGGCGCTTGCTGGCATTGCAATCCACCGCCGACTGGGGGCGCGTGGTTTACATTGGTGAAACCGGAAAAGTGGAGTTCGAAGTCAGCGCCGATCTGATGCACCATCAACGGCGGATTATTGGCTCCTGGGTAACCAGTCTGTTCCATATGGAAAAATGCGCTCACGATCTGACCGACTGGAAACTATGGCCACGTAACGCCATTACCCACCGCTTCTCTCTGGAACAGGCGGGAGATGCCTACGCACTGATGGCGAGCGGCAAGTGCGGGAAAGTTGTGATTAACTTCCCGGATTAAGGAGTTAGCGGATGACCATCTATACCTTATCTCACGGGCCGCTAAAGCTGGACGTTTCTGACCAGGGCGGCGTAATCGAAGGCTTCTGGCGCGATACGACGCCGCTGCTACGTTCTGGTAAAAAAAGCGGTGTGGCAACCGATGCCTCTTGTTTTCCGCTAGTGCCATTTGCAAACCGGGTGAGTGGTAACCGTTTTGTCTGGCAGGAGCGAGAGTATCAATTGCAACCGAATGTTGAGTGGGATGCGCACTATCTACACGGCGATGGCTGGTTGGGGCAGTGGCAATGTGTCTCGCGCAGCGATGATAGCTTATGTCTGGCGTATGAACATCACTGTGGCGTTTATCATTATCGTGTACGCCAGGCATTTCATTTAACGGCGGATTCACTGACGGTCACGCTCTCTGTCACCAATGAAGGCACTGAGACGCTGCCATTTGGTACTGGCTGGCATCCTTATTTTCCGTTGTCGTCGAAAACGCGGATTCAGGCGCAGGCGAATGGTTACTGGCTGGAGCGGGAGCAGTGGTTGGCGGGCGAGTTTTGCGAGCAGTTACCGCCAGAACTGGATTTCAACCAGCTCGCGCCGTTGCCGCACCAGTGGGTGAACAACGGTTTTGCCGGATGGAATGGTCAGGCCCGCATCGAGCAGCCGCAGGAGGGTTACGCCGTCATCATGGAAACGACGCCGCCTGCGCCGTGCTATTTCATCTTTGTCTCCGATCCCGCGTTTGATAAAGGGTATGCGTTTGATTTCTTCTGTCTGGAGCCGATGAGTCATGCGCCGGATGACCATCATCGCCCGGAAGGTGGTGACCTCATTGCGCTTGCGCCGGGTGAATCAACAACCTCAGAGATGTCGTTGCGGGTAGAGTGGCTGTAATTTATAAAATGCCGGATGCACAGGCCTACAGGGTAATTTCGATTTTGTAGCACTCGGCGCACCATGCCTGATGCGACGCTTGCCGCGTCTTATCAGGCCTACAATTGGTGTTGGAGCGGTCGGCCGGATAAGGCGTTCACGCCGCATCCGGCATCTTTCCTAACGCCGATCGAGAGAAATTGCCCCCGGCCCGGTAATTGCCAGCAGCAGGAATGCGCCAGCAATGCTGATATTCTTCCAGAAATTAATCATATTTGGCCCAACCGCATCGCCAGTCATATCCCAGTAATGATGACCAATCACCGCAGTTCCCAGCGTGTAGAAAATAAACAGCACCGCCAGCGGACGGGTGAAAAAGCCAAGTATGATTAATATCGCGGCGGGTACTTCCATAATCACCGCAATAACTGCCGCCAGCATCGGCATCGGTGCGCCCAGCGAGGCCATATATTGTACCGTTCCGTCAAAGCCCATCATTTTGGGAAAACCAAAAATAATGAAAATTAAGATGACGGCGATACGGGCAATTAATAACAAAACGGGGCGGGCAGCACCAAAATCAAAATAACGTAGTGAGTTCATAACCAATCCCTTTGCAAGATAATGTGATTTAAACGTAATACACACTCTTGCACCTCGCCACGCCCCAGCGGATGAGAAATTTGGTAATTATCCAGGTCAATATCCAGCACATTTTCTTTAGGTGATATTTTGTTAGCGGTATTAACGATATTTTTTCCAGCTCTGTGTACTGGAAGCAGACTCGAATTTTCTTATTTTTCAACTTGCACCAACATTCGATTAACTCCAGACTAACGCCTCCTGACGGGAGGGACTCATGGTTTTGCAATCCACGCGCTGGTTGGCGCTCGGTTATTTCACATACTTTTTTAGCTACGGTATTTTTCTACCTTTCTGGAGCGTCTGGCTTAAGGGGATTGGCTTAACGCCAGAAACCATCGGCCTGTTGTTGGGGGCCGGACTGGTTGCTCGTTTTCTCGGTAGTTTGATAATTGCGCCTCGCGTCAGCGATCCTTCTCGCCTGATTTCTGCGCTGCGTGTGCTGGCGTTGCTGGCGTTGCTCTTTGCCATCGCCTTCTGGGCGGGTGCGCATGTGGCGTGGTTGATGGTGGTGATGGTTGGTTTTAACCTCTTTTTCTCACCGCTGGTACCGTTGACCGATGCACTGGCGAATACCTGGCAAAAGCAGTTCCCGCTTGATTATGGCAAAGTGCGACTTTGGGGCTCGGTGGCGTTTGTCATTGGCTCGGCGCTAACGGGGAAACTGGTCAGCGTATTCGATTATCGGGTTATTCTGGCATTGCTGACGTTGGGCGTGGCATCCATGCTGCTCGGCTTTCTTATCCGTCCGACGATTCAGCCACAAGGGGCCAGCCGTCAACAGGAGAGCACGGGGTGGCCAGCGTGGTTGGCGCTGGTCCGCCAGAACTGGCGTTTTCTGGCCTGCGTTTGTTTATTGCAGGGGGCGCATGCGGCCTATTACGGTTTTAGCGCCATTTACTGGCAGGCAGCTGGCTACTCGGCCTCGGCGGTGGGCTATTTGTGGTCGCTGGGCGTGGTGGCGGAAGTCATTATCTTTGCGCTGAGTAATAAGCTTTTCCGCCGTTGTAGCGCCCGTGATATGTTGCTGATCTCGGCGGTATGCGGGGTAGTACGTTGGGGCATTATGGGGGCAACCACTGAGTTGCCGTGGTTGATTATGGTGCAAGTTCTGCATTGTGGCACCTTTACCGTGTGCCATCTGGCCGCTATGCGCTACATTGCCGCTCGTCAGGGAAGTGAGGTTATCCGCTTGCAGGCAGTTTATTCTGCCGTCGCGATGGGCGGCAGTATCGCCATCATGACCGTCTTCGCCGGTTTTTTGTATCAATATCTGGGGAATGGCGTGTTCTGGGTGATGGCATTGGTGGCGTTTCCGGCAATGTTTTTGCGCCCGAAAGTCGTTCCCTCATGCTGATTCAAGTATTTTGCGGATCTGTTCCTGTTGATGTGCCGTCAGGGTCAGATCCGTATAAATCAGCGGTGGTGAAAAAAGCGGTAGCGGCATGGTATAAGGCGCAATAATAAGTGCGGCATTGCGCGGCGCGCCAATCTGCAAAAATGTCTTCACAGACATGTGTTTAATATTGAGCGGCAGTATCGTTAGCTCACGCAATTGCAGCTCAATATTCGCTTCTCGTTCGCTGTCATTGCCCGTCAGCAAAATAATCTGCTTTTCGTGAATTTCATTTGCCTGCATCAGCCATGCACCGAAAATCACTGCCACCAGACAACTTTCTTCATCGGAAAGACTGACATTGTACTCATTTTCAAACCCGACCAGCGCTTCGCGGGTGGTGTGCACGAGCCGTGGATAAAGTCGACGGAACTCTTCCGGTAAAGTGTTATCAATGCCGATAGAAAACAAACAGCGGTTTAACGCCTGGGCCAGGTGAGTATAAAGCTGATAGCACAACCCCTGTTCATCATAGAAACGGACGTTACTCAACTGCCGAAAATGCTGTACCAGACGGTTAATTGACTGGCGCAACTGTTTGCCATGCTGATGGGTGTCTCGCAGTGGATCGGGAACCCGCAACATGGAAAAAAGTAATGCCATAAATAGCGGTTCAGCTGGGGGAACAGGTTGACGCGCCCGCCGTTGCCAGTGGCGGCCAATTTCCTGTGCAACCTGAAATTCAATGCAAGATTCCAACCAGTGGCGTTGCAGCGGGTTAAATAAGGGCGAGATTCCGGCATGGTGTTGCAATAAGCAATATTGCAGATACAAACACAGGAAATGAACATCACGCGCGTCAAAGCGTTTTTGCAGCCTTCGCGAGCAGAGATTAACTAACGCCAGTAGATTGGTGTCGTCATAAAAATTACGAGCAATCCCCCGACGCTTTAGCTCCCCCTTTAACGCGGGCGTAAAATGGCTGCTGATAAATGACGGACAAAGGCGAAAAGCGCGTCGTAGCCAATGAAATAAACATAAGCGTTGATTAAGTATTGTACCTTCAATCCGGTAGCTCCCGTCATATCCAGTTGTAATGGTGAGTTGATGATAGCGCTGGATCTCCCGTCCTGTTTCGCTGATATCGCGACCCACCATTTCATCATCCACACCATTAATCTCGCTGAAAGTTGCCGTGGTGGCGCTCAACCCCGGCTGGAACAGCGTCAGCAATACCTGGCAACGGCGCTGGGGAGCTGAAAGTACAGATGGTGGGGCAAGTGTAGGTATCATCTGTAGATCTCCCATAAGCATAATTTATAAGAATAGCTAAAGTTTGCTTAGGGATACGGTGAATGGAATGCTATTAATCAGAAATGATGACAAACATCACAGAATTTTTATCGATATAAACACTTTCTGGCAGTTTAATGCCATCCCTTAAGGTGATTTCTTGCTGTTTTATCTGGTTTCGACCATAAGGTTAATTCTGTGGATTCAATGCGCTAAGGATAAAGTCCACCATTTGCTCGCGATAAACGTCTCCGTGACGATCGGAAAAGGCATCAAGATGTTCGCCATCGGGGATCAAAATCAGGCGTTTTGGCTCTTTCGCCAGGGCAAATAATTTCTCGCTATGCTGCCATGGAATAACATGATCAGCTTTGCCGTGAATCAGTAAAAGCGGGATCGGGCTGACGTTGGCGATGTAATTTTCGCCACTGTAACTCTCATCAAGTAAGTAGCCACTGCCGGGTATCATCTGGTTAGCGATGGTCGAATAAGAGGCAAATGTGGAGTCGAGGATCACCGCACGTATGCCCTCGCGATCTCCTAACCCAATAACGTCAAGAATATTCGCCCCGCCAATACTCTGCCCGAACAGCACCAGCCGCTTGGGGTTTACATCGCTACGATGGCGCACCACGTTGATGGCACTTTGCGTATCGTCCAGTAATCCGGCTTGTGATGGAGTGCCTTTAGATTTACCAAACCCGCGATAATCAAACATAAAAACATTGAAATTATGTTCTGGTAACCAACTGACCAGCGGCCAGTGGGCGGACATATTCCCGGCATTGCCATGAGCATGAATTACGGTAGCAATAGCGTTTTCGGCGGGACCAGTGGAAGAGGGGATAAACCAGCCTTGTAGCCGTGTGCCATCTTTAGCAGTAAATTCAACAGATTCAGCAGACCATGGATCAGGACCGTAAATTTTGTCGTCGGGATAATAAAAGAAGTTGATGGCGATGCGCGGCACTAAATAAACGCAGAAAGCAGAAATAAAAAGAATAAACAGAATCTTGAGAACGCGTTTGTTCGCTGGCAGAACCATGACCTTTCCTTACGACTTGCTTTGTAATCCATTAATCGGGAAAGGATGGTGGGAGAGTGGCGCAGGAAAGTAAAGCGGTGCGAAAGTATTTCGGAATAGCGCCTGAAAGGCAAGGGCGGGTGAGGAACGTCACCCGCCAGAGAAATTAACGCTTCAGTGCGTCGCTTAACTCGTCACGCATGTTCGCCAGCATGGCTTTAACAACGCGCGGGTTACCGGCAACGATGTTACCGGTCAGCATGTAGTTATGGCCACCGATGAAGTCGCTGACGATACCGCCCGCTTCACGAACCAGCAGCTCGCCTGCCGCGAAGTCCCACGGACGCAGACCGATTTCAAAGAAACCGTCAACGCGACCCGAAGCGACGTAAGCCAGATCCAGCGCCGCGGAACCGGTACGACGGAAGTCTGCACATTCGTTGAACAGTTTGCCAACGATGTTGATGTAGGTGGTGGCGTACTGTTTTGCTTTGAACGGGAAGCCGGTCGCCAGAATAGTACCGTCGAGATCGCGAGCGGTGCTGCCGCGCAGACGGTAGCCGTTCAGCTGTGCGCCCTGACCGCGAGTCGCGGTGAACAGTTCGTTACGCATAGGATCGTAAACCACAGCAACTTCGGTGCGGCCTTTGATACGAACAGCGATAGATACCGCGAAGTGCGGCAGACGTTTGATAAAGTTGGTAGTGCCATCCAGTGGATCGATAACCCATTGAACATCCTGATCAGTACCTTCAAGTTCACCACTTTCTTCGGTGATGATGGTGTGCTGTGGGTAAGATTTACGAATCGTGTCGATAATCACCGCTTCGGCAGCTTTATCTACGTTGGTCACGAAATCGTTACTGCCTTTCTGGCTCGCCTCTACAGCGTCCGGGGTTTCATAGTTTTTGGCAATTAAATTACCCGCCTTGCGCGCTGCGCGCACGGCGATGTTCAGCATCGGATGCATCGGTTTCTCTCACTGGATGTTAAAGAACGGGAAAACGGCGCAGAGTATAGCAGCGAGATCGGCATCTGTCTTCGTTTTATGTTAAGATGCGCGAATAATCTTTAGACGAAGAAAGACAATGCTGCAAAATATTCGAATTGTGCTGGTGGAGACGTCACACACCGGCAATATGGGTTCTGTTGCCCGTGCCATGAAAACAATGGGATTAACCAATCTGTGGCTGGTTAATCCACTGGTGAAACCCGACTCCCAGGCGATTGCCCTGGCGGCAGGCGCCAGCGATGTGATTGGTAATGCTCACATCGTCGATACGCTCGACGAAGCGTTAGCCGGTTGTAGCCTGGTGGTTGGCACCAGTGCACGTTCGCGCACGTTGCCGTGGCCGATGCTCGACCCGCGCGAATGCGGTCTGAAAAGCGTCGCTGAAGCGGCAAATACCCCGGTGGCGCTGGTTTTTGGTCGCGAACGTGTCGGCCTGACCAATGAAGAGTTGCAGAAGTGCCATTATCATGTCGCGATTGCCGCTAACCCGGAATACAGCTCGCTGAACCTGGCGATGGCGGTTCAGGTTATTGCCTATGAAGTGCGTATGGCCTGGCTGGCAACTCAGGAAAACGGCGAGCAGGTTGAGCATGAAGAGACGCCGTATCCGTTGGTCGATGATCTGGAGCGTTTTTATGGTCATCTCGAACAAACGTTGCTGGCAACCGGTTTTATCCGTGAAAACCATCCGGGTCAGGTGATGAATAAACTGCGTCGTCTGTTTACCCGTGCGCGCCCGGAAAGCCAGGAATTGAATATCCTGCGCGGGATTCTGGCTTCTATTGAACAGCAGAATAAAGGTAATAAGACCGAATAACAGTGATTGCCTGATGCGACGCTTAACGCGTCTTATCAGGCCTGGAAGTGCACGCAATCCCAGGTCGGATAAGGCGTTCACGACGCATCCGACAACAGGTACAAACGGCACGATAAAAAATGGCACTGAAGGTTAAATACCTGACTAAATCAGTCAAGTAAATAGTTGACCAAATTACTCGGGAATGTCAGACTTGACCCTGCTATGCAATACCCCCACTTTTACAATAAAAACCCCGGGCAGGGGCGAGTTTGAGGTGAAGTAAGACATGAGACTGACATCTAAAGGGCGCTATGCCGTGACCGCAATGCTTGACGTTGCGCTCAACTCCGAAGCAGGCCCGGTACCGTTGGCTGATATTTCCGAACGACAGGGAATTTCCCTTTCTTATCTGGAACAACTTTTTTCCCGTCTGCGTAAAAATGGTCTGGTTTCCAGCGTACGCGGACCAGGCGGTGGTTATCTGTTAGGCAAAGATGCCAGCAGCATCGCCGTTGGCGAAGTGATTAGCGCCGTTGACGAATCTGTAGATGCCACCCGTTGTCAGGGTAAAGGCGGCTGCCAGGGCGGGGATAAATGCCTGACCCACGCGCTGTGGCGTGATTTGAGCGACCGTCTCACCGGTTTTCTCAACAACATTACTTTAGGCGAACTGGTTAATAACCAGGAAGTGTTGGATGTGTCTGGTCGTCAGCATACTCACGACGCGCCACGCACCCGCACACAAGACGCGATCGACGTTAAGTTACGCGCTTAATAAAAAGAATTCAGAATCAGGCCGGGGCGTATCGCGCTCCGTAAACACGGTCGTACATCCAGCCGGTAGCCTGATTCCTTGCATTGAGTGATGTACGGAGTTTATAGAGCAATGAAATTACCGATTTATCTCGACTACTCCGCAACCACGCCGGTGGACCCGCGTGTTGCCGAGAAAATGATGCAGTTTATGACGATGGACGGAACCTTTGGTAACCCGGCCTCCCGTTCTCACCGTTTCGGCTGGCAGGCTGAAGAAGCGGTAGATATCGCCCGCAATCAGATTGCCGATCTGGTCGGCGCTGATCCGCGTGAAATCGTCTTTACCTCTGGTGCAACCGAATCTGACAACCTGGCGATCAAAGGTGCAGCCAACTTTTATCAGAAAAAAGGCAAGCACATCATCACCAGCAAAACCGAACACAAAGCGGTACTGGATACTTGCCGTCAGCTGGAGCGCGAAGGTTTCGAAGTCACCTATCTGGCACCGCAGCGTAACGGCATTATCGATCTGAAAGAACTCGAAGCGGCGATGCGTGACGACACCATCCTCGTTTCTATCATGCACGTGAATAACGAAATCGGCGTGGTGCAGGATATCGCGGCTATCGGCGAAATGTGCCGTGCTCGTGGCATTATCTATCACGTTGATGCAACCCAGAGCGTGGGAAAACTGCCTATCGATCTGAGCCAGTTGAAAGTTGACCTGATGTCTTTCTCCGGCCACAAAATATACGGTCCGAAAGGTATCGGTGCGCTGTATGTGCGTCGTAAACCGCGCGTACGCATCGAAGCGCAAATGCACGGTGGCGGTCACGAACGCGGTATGCGTTCCGGCACTCTGCCTGTTCACCAGATCGTCGGTATGGGCGAAGCCTATCGCATCGCAAAAGAAGAGATGGCGACCGAGATGGAACGTCTGCGCGGCCTGCGTAACCGTCTGTGGAACGGCATCAAAGATATCGAAGAAGTTTACCTGAACGGTGACCTGGAACACGGTGCGCCGAACATTCTCAACGTCAGCTTCAACTACGTTGAAGGTGAGTCGCTGATTATGGCGCTGAAAGACCTCGCTGTTTCTTCAGGTTCCGCCTGTACGTCAGCAAGCCTCGAACCGTCCTACGTGCTGCGCGCGCTGGGGCTGAACGACGAGCTGGCACATAGCTCTATCCGTTTCTCTTTAGGTCGTTTTACTACTGAAGAAGAGATCGACTACACCATCGAGTTAGTTCGTAAATCTATCGGTCGTCTGCGTGACCTTTCTCCGCTGTGGGAAATGTACAAGCAGGGCGTGGATCTGAACAGCATCGAATGGGCTCATCATTAATCGGTATCGGAATCAGGAGAATTTATAATGGCTTACAGCGAAAAAGTTATCGACCATTACGAGAATCCGCGTAACGTGGGTTCCTTTGACAACAACGACGAGAACGTCGGCAGCGGCATGGTGGGTGCACCGGCCTGTGGCGACGTGATGAAGTTGCAGATTAAAGTCAACGATGAAGGTATCATTGAAGACGCGCGTTTTAAAACTTACGGCTGCGGCTCCGCTATCGCTTCCAGCTCCCTGGTCACCGAATGGGTGAAAGGGAAGTCTCTCGACGAAGCACAGGCGATCAAAAACACCGATATTGCTGAAGAACTTGAACTGCCGCCAGTGAAAATTCACTGTTCTATTCTGGCAGAAGACGCGATCAAAGCCGCCATTGCGGACTATAAAAGCAAACGTGAAGCAAAATAAGAGTTGAGGTTTGGTTATGTCGATTACACTGAGCGACAGTGCAGCAGCGCGAGTAAATACCTTTCTGGCTAACCGCGGCAAAGGGTTTGGCCTGCGTCTGGGCGTGAGAACCTCCGGATGTTCAGGTATGGCTTATGTACTGGAATTTGTTGACGAACCGACGCCGGAAGACATCGTGTTTGAAGACAAAGGCGTGAAAGTCGTGGTCGATGGCAAAAGCCTGCAATTTCTGGACGGTACGCAGCTGGACTTCGTAAAAGAAGGTCTGAACGAAGGGTTTAAATTCACCAACCCGAACGTTAAAGATGAGTGTGGTTGCGGCGAAAGCTTCCACGTTTGATGCGCATACCGATAACCCCACCGTGGTCGCCTGCGCGTGGGGTTTGTTTTACCTGATTCGCCGTTATCGCGGCGGATCGCAGCCCTGAGAATGTTATGGATTACTTCACCCTCTTTGGCTTGCCTGCCCGTTATCAACTCGATACTCAGGCGCTGAGCCTGCGTTTTCAGGATCTACAACGTCAGTATCATCCTGATAAATTCGCCAGCGGAAGCCAGGCGGAACAACTCGCCGCCGTACAGCAATCTGCAACCATTAACCAGGCCTGGCAAACGCTGCGTCATCCGTTAATGCGTGCGGAATATTTGCTTTCTTTGCACGGTTTTGATCTCGCCAGCGAGCAGCATACTGTGCGTGACACCGCGTTCCTGATGGAACAGCTGGAGCTGCGCGAAGAACTGGACGAGATCGAACAGGCAAAAGATGAAGCGCGGCTGGAAAGCTTTATCAAACGTGTGAAAAAGATGTTTGATACCCGCCATCAGTTGATGGTTGAACAGTTAGACAACGAGACGTGGGACGCGGCGGCGGATACCGTGCGTAAGCTGCGTTTTCTCGATAAACTGCGAAGCAGTGCCGAACAACTCGAAGAAAAACTGCTCGATTTTTAATTTCTGGAAGCTAAACATGGCCTTATTACAAATTAGTGAACCTGGTTTGAGTGCTGCGCCGCATCAGCGTCGTCTGGCGGCCGGTATTGACCTGGGCACAACCAACTCGCTGGTGGCAACAGTGCGCAGCGGTCAGGCCGAAACGTTAGCCGACCATGAAGGCCGTCACCTGCTGCCGTCTGTTGTTCACTATCAACAGCAAGGGCATTCGGTGGGTTATGACGCGCGTACTAACGCTGCGCTTGACACCGCCAACACCATTAGTTCTGTTAAACGCCTGATGGGGCGCTCGCTGGCTGATATCCAGCAACGCTATCCGCATCTGCCTTATCAATTCCAGGCCAGCGAAAACGGGTTGCCGATGATTGAAACGGCGGCGGGGCTGCTGAACCCGGTGCGCGTTTCTGCGGACATCCTCAAAGCACTGGCGGCGCGGGCAACTGAAGCCCTGGCAGGCGACCTGGATGGTGTAGTTATCACCGTTCCGGCGTACTTTGACGATGCCCAGCGTCAGGGCACCAAAGATGCCGCGCGTCTGGCGGGCCTTCACGTCTTGCGCTTACTTAACGAACCGACCGCCGCGGCTATCGCTTACGGGCTGGATTCCGGTCAGGAAGGCGTGATCGCCGTTTATGACCTCGGCGGCGGGACGTTTGATATTTCCATTCTGCGCTTAAGTCGCGGCGTGTTCGAAGTGCTGGCGACCGGCGGTGATTCCGCGCTCGGCGGCGATGATTTCGACCATCTGCTGGCGGATTACATTCGCGAGCAGGCGGGCATTCCTGACCGTAGTGATAATCGCGTTCAGCGTGAACTGCTGGATGCCGCCATTGCGGCCAAAATCGCGCTGAGCGATGCGGACTCTGTGACCGTGAATGTTGCGGGCTGGCAGGGCGAAATCAGCCGTGAACAATTCAACGAACTGATCGCGCCACTGGTTAAACGGACGTTACTGGCCTGTCGTCGCGCGCTGAAAGACGCGGGCGTTGAGGCTGATGAAGTTCTGGAAGTGGTGATGGTTGGCGGTTCTACCCGCGTGCCACTGGTGCGTGAACGGGTAGGTGAATTTTTCGGTCGTCCGCCGCTGACTTCCATCGATCCGGATAAAGTCGTCGCCATTGGTGCAGCAATTCAGGCGGATATTCTGGTGGGTAACAAGCCGGACAGCGAAATGCTGCTGCTTGATGTGATCCCGTTGTCGCTGGGCCTCGAAACGATGGGCGGCCTGGTGGAGAAAGTGATCCCGCGTAATACCACGATTCCGGTGGCCCGCGCCCAGGATTTCACCACCTTTAAAGATGGTCAGACGGCAATGTCTATCCATGTAATGCAGGGTGAGCGTGAACTGGTGCAGGACTGCCGCTCGCTGGCGCGTTTTGCGCTGCGTGGTATTCCGGCGTTACCGGCTGGCGGCGCGCATATTCGCGTAACGTTCCAGGTCGATGCCGACGGTCTTTTGAGCGTGACGGCGATGGAGAAATCCACCGGCGTTGAGGCGTCTATTCAGGTCAAACCTTCTTACGGTCTGACCGATAGCGAAATCGCTTCGATGATCAAAGACTCAATGAGCTATGCCGAGCAGGACGTAAAAGCCCGAATGCTGGCAGAACAAAAAGTAGAAGCGGCGCGTGTGCTGGAAAGTCTGCACGGCGCGCTGGCTGCTGATGCCGCGCTGTTAAGCGCCGCAGAGCGTCAGGTCATTGATGCTGCCGCCGCTCACCTGAGTGAAGTGGCGCAGGGCGATGACGTTGACGCCATCGAACAAGCGATTAAAAACGTAGACAAACAAACCCAGGATTTCGCCGCTCGCCGCATGGACCAGTCGGTTCGTCGTGCGCTGAAAGGCCATTCCGTGGACGAGGTTTAATATGCCAAAGATTGTTATTTTGCCTCATCAGGATCTCTGCCCTGATGGCGCTGTTCTGGAAGCGAATAGCGGTGAAACCATTCTCGACGTTGCGCTGCGTAACGGTATCGAGATTGAACACGCCTGTGAAAAATCCTGTGCTTGCACCACCTGCCACTGCATCGTTCGTGAAGGTTTTGACTCGCTGCCGGAAAGCTCAGAGCAGGAAGACGACATGCTGGACAAAGCCTGGGGGCTGGAGCCGGAAAGCCGTTTAAGCTGCCAGGCGCGCGTTACCGACGAAGATTTAGTGGTCGAAATCCCGCGTTACACTATCAACCATGCGCGTGAGCATTAACAGAGGTTAGTATGGGACTTAAGTGGACCGATAGCCGCGAAATTGGCGAAGCACTGTACGATGCGTATCCCGATCTTGATCCGAAAACGGTTCGATTCACCGATATGCATCAGTGGATTTGCGATCTGGAAGATTTCGACGATGAGCCGCAGGCATCCAACGAGAAAATCCTCGAAGCGATTTTGTTGGTCTGGCTGGACGAAGCCGAATGAATAAACGGGCTGCCTGGGGGTAGCCCGTTTTGCTGTTAAACGAATAAGGATAACTAAAATGACAGAAGCGATGAAGATTACCCTCTCTCCCCAACCTGCCGACGCGCGCTGGGGAGAAAAAGCGACTTACAGCATTAATAATGATGGCATTACCCTGCATTTGAATGGGGCTGACGATCTGGGGCTGATCCAGCGTGCGGCGCGCAAGATTGACGGTCTGGGCATCAAGCATGTTCAGTTAAGCGGTGAAGGTTGGGATGCGGATCGCTGCTGGGCATTCTGGCAAGGTTACAAAGCCCCGAAAGGGACGCGTAAAGTGGAGTGGCCGGATCTGGACGATGCCCAGCGTCAGGAACTGGATAACCGCCTGATGATCATCGACTGGGTGCGTGACACCATCAATGCACCTGCTGAAGAATTAGGGCCATCGCAACTGGCACAGCGTGCTGTTGATCTGATCAGCAACGTCGCAGGCGATCGTGTGACTTACCGGATCACCAAAGGCGAAGATTTGCGTGAGCAAGGTTATATGGGGCTGCACACCGTCGGACGCGGTTCAGAACGTTCTCCGGTATTGCTGGCGCTGGATTACAACCCAACTGGCGATAAAGAAGCGCCGGTGTACGCATGCCTGGTTGGTAAAGGCATCACCTTTGATTCCGGCGGCTACAGCATCAAACAGACCGCGTTTATGGACTCAATGAAGTCGGACATGGGCGGCGCGGCAACGGTTACCGGGGCGCTGGCATTTGCCATTACGCGCGGACTGAACAAGCGCGTGAAGCTGTTCCTCTGCTGTGCGGATAACCTGATCAGCGGCAACGCGTTCAAACTGGGTGATATCATCACCTATCGCAACGGTAAAAAAGTCGAAGTGATGAACACTGATGCCGAAGGGCGTCTGGTGCTGGCCGATGGCCTGATTGATGCCAGTGCGCAGAAACCGGAACTGATCATTGATGCGGCGACCCTCACCGGGGCGGCGAAAACCGCGCTGGGTAATGATTATCACGCGCTGTTCAGTTTTGACGATGCGCTTGCTGGTCGCTTGCTGGCGAGTGCCGCGCAGGAGAACGAACCGTTCTGGCGTCTGCCGTTGGCGGAGTTCCACCGCAGCCAGCTGCCGTCTAACTTTGCCGAACTGAACAACACGGGCAGTGCTGCTTATCCGGCAGGTGCAAGTACGGCGGCGGGCTTCCTGTCGCACTTTGTTGAGAACTATCAGCAAGGCTGGCTGCATATTGACTGTTCGGCGACTTACCGTAAAGCGCCGGTTGAACAGTGGTCTGCGGGGGCGACCGGGCTGGGTGTGCGCACGATTGCCAATCTGTTAACGGCGTAAACGTCTTATTTGGCCTACAAAATTGCGAAAATTCAATAGATTGCGACTCCCTTGTGGGCCTGATAAGCGTAGCGCATCAGGCACTTCCGCCCCGAACGTTGAATGAATTGTGGTTCTTATGTCCGAAACAAAAAACGAACTTGAAGACCTGCTGGAAAAAGCAGCAATCGAACCGGCGCACCGCCCGGCCTTTTTCCGTACTCTACTGGAATCCACCGTCTGGGTGCCCGGTACGGCGGCACAGGGCGAGGCTGTAGTTGAAGATAGCGCGCTCGATTTACAGCACTGGGAAAAAGATGACGGCACCAGCGTCATTCCTTTTTTCACCTCGTTAGAAGCACTTCAACAGGCGGTTGAAGACGAACAGGCATTTGTCGTAATGCCCGTTCGCACATTGTTTGAGATGACCCTTGGCGAAACGCTCTTCCTTAATGCCAAACTGCCAACCGGTAAAGAATTTATGCCGCGTGAAATCAGTTTGTTGATTGGTGAAGAAGGGAATCCGCTGAGCAGTCAGGAAGTACTGGAAGGCGGTGAATCGCTGATATTATCGGAAGTCGCAGAGCCACCAGCACAAATGATTGATTCACTCACCACCTTATTTAAAACCATTAAGCCAGTGAAGCGTGCTTTTATTTGTTCAATTAAAGAGAGCAAAGAGGCACAGCCTAATTTACTTATTGGCATTGAAGCCGATGGTGATATCGAAGAAATTATTCAGGCAGCGGGAAGTGTAGCGACCGATACATTACCTGGCGATGAACCAATAGATATTTGTCAGGTAAAAAAAGGGGAAAAAGGAATTAGCCACTTTATTACCGAACATATTGCGCCATTCTATGAACGTCGCTGGGGTGGTTTTTTGCGTGACTTTAAACAGAATCGGATAATCTAAAATATGCCGCCCCAAAGGGCGGCATTCGGGCTTACCTGCTGTTCTGAAGGTTGTTAACCACCAGTAAATTGTTACCGAAGAGACTCCGGTTATTATTTACTTCGGAAAACAGCGCACCAGAAACAATAAGTACGATACAAAAGCACCGTATCTTCATTGTGCGGTCCATGCGAAGACCGCATCACGACAGCACCACTGGCGATATTGCCGCGATAGCAAGCGCTGTGAAACACCTGCATTTACGGCCATGGAACATCCTTTCCTTAAGCCAGCGCCCGTTTGCGAGACGGCGGAAAGGGCCGTAGTGGATAATACACTAGCTGAACAAAAATTACTCTCTTTGGCTTGACAAAAAGAGAGTTACTGGCGAGTATTGCTCTGCTGTGAAGCACCTGCGTTGTTCATGCAACACAAGTCAACCTGCTGGAAAGGCCGCGAACCAGACCAGCAATAAAAAACCGCCAAATTCGGCGGTTTTTTATTGCCTGTAAAAAGCTTATTTCAATGGCTCAACCGGTAAATCGGCCCGTGCGCCCCATTCACTCCACGCCCCGTCGTATAGTTTCACATTTGGCACATCCAGTGTTGCGAGTGCCAACAAAACCACGGCTGCCGTTACACCAGAGCCGCAGCTGACGATAATCGGTTTGTCATAGCTGATGCCGCGACCAAAAAATATCGCATCCAGTTCATCGGTCGTTTTCAGTTCGCCTTCGCGCACCAGTTCTGTCCATGGGACATTCACCGCGCCGGGAATATGTCCGCGACGTAAACCTGCGCGAGGTTCATCAACTTCCGCGTTAAAACGCGTAGCCGGGCGGGCATCGATAATTTGTGCCGTTTTTTCATGACTTGCCAATAACACATCGGTCACTTTCACCACGGCTTCCGGGGTAAACGCGACGTTAAACTCACCTTCCGGCAGTTCCACTGCGCCTTCTTCTAACAGCAGATCATCACGTTGCCAGCCCGCTAAGCCCCCGCCAAGGATTGACACTTTCTCCACACCAAAAGTGCGCAGCATCCACCACGCGCGCGGCGCAGAAAATAGGTTTCCTTCATCATAGACAATCAGATGCTTGTCCTGATTAACGCCCAGTTCACGCATCGCGACGGCGAACGTTTCCGGGCGAGGCAGCATGTGCGGAAGGGGGGATGTATGATCAGAAAGAGCTTCGATATCGAAAAATACTGCACCGGGGATATGACCGTTCAGATACTCCTGGGCAACGTTACGCTCTTCCTGCCCGGGCGGCGCCATACGAGCATCAATAATCTGAATTTCCGGGTCATCAATATGTTCGGCGAGCCAGTCGGCTCCTACAAACCATGTCGTGGACATAGGCATCTCCATTTTTGCCGGGGTTAAGTTAAATTGTCGGATGTTTGCCGAAAAGCGACAAGCAAAAGAGGCTGATTTGGCTGCCTGAGCCACACTTCTCACTAAAATTCGGATTTTGTAGATGTGATAGTGAATTACATAACATCATTTCTCACGCATAATAATCATTCGACGTTGCTAACGGGCCATTGTGGCAGGGATGAGAGATGAAAAAGTTACGCTTAGCCGCCTGTATGTTGATGCTGGCGCTGGCAGGGTGCGACAACAACGATAACGCGCCAACTGCAGTGAAAAAAGATACGTCTTCTGAAGTTGCTAAAGAGTCATCTTCGACAAATGCGACTTCTGCGAAACTCTCCTCGCCGGCGCGACAAAAACTGGCACAACAGAGCGCGGGTAAGGCACTGACATTGCTGGATCTCTCTGAGGTACAGCTCGATGGCGCAGCCACGCTGGTACTGACTTTCTCTGTCCCCCTCGACCCGGATCAGGACTTCTCGCGCGTTATTCATGTCGTCGATAAAAAGAGCGGCAAAGTGGATGGCGCCTGGGAGTTGTCAGATAATCTCAAAGAACTGCGTTTACGCCACCTCGAACCGAAACGTGATTTGATCGTCACTATTGGCAAGGAAGTTAAGGCACTCAATAACGCAACCTTCGGTAAAGATTACGAAAAAACCATCACCACCCGCGATATCCAACCCAGCGTCGGCTTTGCCAGCCGTGGTTCGCTGCTACCCGGAAAAGTCGTGGAAGGACTGCCGGTAATGGCGCTCAACGTTAACAATGTCGATGTTAACTTCTTCCGTGTTAAGCCGGAATCGCTGCCAGCTTTCATTAGCCAGTGGGAATATCGTAACTCACTGGCGAACTGGCAATCGGACAAACTGTTGGAGATGGCGGACCTGGTCTATACCGGGCGGTTTGATCTCAATCCTGCGCGTAACACCCGCGAAAAATTATTGCTGCCGCTGGGCGATATCAAGCCGCTTCAGCAGGCGGGCGTGTATCTGGCTGTTATGAATCAGGCCGGACATTACGATTACAGTAATCCAGCCACGCTATTTACGTTAAGTGATATCGGCGTATCGGCCCACCGTTATCACAATCGTCTGGATATCTTTACTCAAAGCCTGGAAAACGGCGCGGCCCAGCAAGGAATTGAAGTCTCGCTATTAAATGAGAAAGGGCAGACCCTGACTCAGGCGACCAGTGATTCACAGGGCCATGTGCAGTTGGAAAATGATAAAAACGCGGCGCTACTGCTGGCGCGTAAAGACGGTCAGACAACGCTGCTCGATTTAAAACTACCGGCACTGGACTTAGCGGAATTTAACATTGCTGGCGCGCCAGGCTACAGCAAACAGTTCTTTATGTTTGGTCCGCGCGATCTTTATCGCCCTGGCGAAACGGTAATCCTCAACGGCTTACTGCGTGATGCAGACGGTAAAGCTCTGCCGGATCAACCCATCAAACTGGACGTGATTAAACCTGACGGGCAGGTACTGCGTAGTGTTGTTAGCCAGCCGGAAAATGGCCTCTACCACTTTACCTGGCCGCTGGATAGCACTGCGGCAACTGGAATGTGGCATATCCGAGCCAACACTGGGGATAACCAGTATCGGATGTGGGATTTCCACGTCGAAGATTTTATGCCGGAGCGCATGGCGTTGAATCTGACCGGCGAGAAAACGCCATTAACGCCAAAAGATGAAGTGAAGTTCTCCGTGGTGGGGTACTACCTGTACGGTGCGCCCGCTAATGGCAATACCTTGCAGGGACAGCTTTTCCTGCGACCGCTGCGTGAAGCGGTTTCTGCATTGCCTGGTTTCGAATTTGGTGATATTGCTGCCGAAAACCTTTCGTGCACGCTGGATGAAGTCCAGCTGACGCTGGATGATAAAGGACGCGGCGAAGTTTCCACTGAAAGCCAGTGGAAGGAAGTACATTCCCCATTACAGGTTATTTTCCAGGGGAGTTTGCTGGAATCGGGCGGTCGCCCGGTGACGCGCCGCGCTGAACAGGCTATCTGGCCTGCCGATGTGCTGCCAGGGATCCGTCCGCAGTTCTCTTCAAAATCAGTTTACGATTATCGTACTGACAGCATGGTAAAACAGCCCATTGTTGATGAAGACAGTAACGCTGTTTTTGATATCGTTTATAGCGATGCGCAGGGCGTGAAAAAAGCAGTGTCGGGCTTGCAGGTGCGACTGATTCGCGAACGTCGCGATTACTACTGGAACTGGTCGGAAGATGAAGGCTGGAAGTCACAGTTCGATCAAAAAGATCTGATCGAAAATGAGCAAACGCTGGATCTGAAAGCGGATGAAACCGGCAAGGTAAGTTTTCCGGTAGAGTGGGGCGCTTATCGTCTGGAAGTCAAAGCGCCGAATGAAGCGGTCAGTAGCGTGCGTTTTTGGGCCGGATATAGCTGGCAGGATAATAGCGACGGTAGCGGCGCAGTGCGTCCGGACCGTGTCACGCTGAAACTGGATAAGGCCAGTTATCGCCCGGGCGACACCATTAAGTTGCATATCGCCGCGCCAACGGCGGGTAAAGGTTATGCGATGGTCGAGTCCAGTGAAGGGCCGCTGTGGTGGCAAGAGATTGATGTTCCGGCTCAAGGGCTGGATCTGACGATTCCGGTCGATAAAACCTGGAATCGTCATGATCTTTATTTGAGTACTCTGGTGGTGCGTCCTGGCGATAAATCTCGCTCCGCGACGCCAAAACGCGCGGTTGGTGTGTTGCATTTGCCGCTTGGTGATGAAAACCGTCGCCTCGATCTGGCGCTGGAAACACCATCAAAAATGCGTCCCAATCAACCATTAACCGTTAAAATTAAAGCCAGCACTAAAAATGGCGAGAAGCCAAAACAGGTGAATGTGCTGGTGTCTGCCGTTGATAGTGGTGTGCTGAATATTACTGACTACGTCACGCCAGATCCGTGGCAGGCGTTCTTTGGTCAGAAACGCTATGGCGCAGACATTTACGATATTTACGGTCAGGTTATTGAAGGTCAGGGGCGTCTGGCTGCACTGCGCTTTGGTGGCGATGGTGATGAACTGAAACGCGGTGGCAAACCGCCAGTAAATCACGTCAATATTGTCGCGCAACAGGCGCTGCCAGTAACGCTCAACGAACAGGGCGAAGGCACGGTTACATTGCCGATTGGCGATTTTAACGGTGAATTGCGCGTCATGGCGCAAGCATGGACGGCAGATGATTTCGGCAGCAACGAAAGCAAAGTGGTTGTTGCGGCACCCGTGATAGCGGAACTGAACATGCCGCGCTTTATGGCTAGCGGCGACACCTCACGTCTGACGCTGGACATCACTAATCTTACCGATAAACCGCAAAAACTTAACGTTGCTCTGACCGCCAGTGGCTTGCTTGAACTGGTGAGTAATTCCCCCGCACCTGTTGAATTAGCGCCAGGTGTGCGAACCACGCTGTTTATCCCGGTGCGTGCTCTGACGGGGTTTGGCGATGGTGAAATTCAGGCCACCATTAGCGGGTTAGCGTTACCAGGTGAAACCGTTGCCGATCAGCATAAGCAGTGGAAAATCGGCGTCCGTCCGGCATTCCCGGCACAAACGGTCAATTACGGTACGGCATTACAGCCTGGTGAAACATGGGCGCTCCCGGCTGATGGGTTGCAAAACTTCTCGCCTGTTACGCTGGAAGGGCAGTTGTTGTTGAGCGGCAAGCCACCGCTGAACATCGCGCGTTATATCAAAGAGTTAAAAGCATATCCCTACGGCTGCCTGGAGCAAACCACCAGCGGCCTGTTTCCGTCACTTTATACCAATGCAGCCCAACTGCAGGCGTTGGGTATAAAAGGTGACAGCGATGATAAACGCCGTGCGGCAGTCGATATTGGCATTTCGCGTTTGCTGCAAATGCAACGTGATAACGGCGGCTTTGCCCTGTGGGATAAAAACGGTGACGAAGAGTACTGGCTGACCGCATACGTGATGGATTTCCTGACCCGTGCTGGTGAACAGGGTTACAGCGTGCCGACAGAAGCCATTAATCGTGGAAACGAGCGTCTGCTGCGCTATTTACAAGATCCGGGCATGATGTCGATTCCGTACGCTGATAATCTTAAAGCCAGTAAGTTTGCCGTTCAGTCTTACGCAGCGCTGGTGCTGGCACGGCAACAAAAAGCGCCGCTGGGTGCGCTACGCGAAATCTGGGAGCGTCGTGCAGATGCGGCTTCTGGTTTACCGCTGCTGCAACTTGGCGTTGCGCTGAAAACCATGGGTGATGCGACGCGTGGTGAAGAAGCGATTGCGCTGGCGCTGAAAACGTCGCGTAACGATGCACGGAAATGGCTGGGCGATTACGGTAGCCCACTCCGCGATAACGCGCTGATGCTCTCTTTACTTGAAGAGAACAAGCTACTGCCTGATGCACAGCAGGCATTGATTAACACCCTTTCACAGCAGGCATTTGGCGAACGTTGGCTCTCGACCCAGGAAAGTAACGCGCTGTTCCGGGCTGCCCGTACTCTTCAGGATTTACCGGGTAAATGGCAGGCGCAGACGTCTTTGTCTGCCGAGCCGTTGACAGGCGAGAAAGCGCAAAACAGCAATCTGGATAGCGATCAACTGGCAGCGTTGCAGGTGACCAACCGTGGCGACCAGCCGTTATGGCTGCGTGTGGATGCCAGCGGTTATCCGCAATCCGCACCACAACCAGCGAGCAATGTGCTGCAAATTGAGCGTCATATTCTTGGTACTGACGGTAAGAGTAAGTCTCTGGACTCGTTGCGTAGCGGCGATCTGGTGCTGGTCTGGTTGCAGGTAAAAGCCAGTGACAGCGTGCCGGATGCTTTGGTCGTTGATTTACTGCCAGCGGGCCTGGAACTGGAAAACCAGAACCTGGCTAACGGCAGCGCCAGCCTGGAGCAAAGTGGCAGCGAAGTGCAAAACCTACTCAATCAAATGCAACAAGCGAACATTAAGCATATTGAGTTTCGGGACGATCGCTTTGTAGCGGCGGTTGCTGTAGATGAATATCAGCCGGTAACGCTGGTGTATCTGGCGCGGGCGGTAACGCCGGGAACGTATCAGGTTCCGCAACCGATGGTGGAATCAATGTATGTTCCCCAATGGCGGGCGACTGGCGCTACTGAAGATTTGCTGATTATCAGACCGTAAATGCCTCGTCTGTTAACCAAACGTGGCTGCTGGATAATACTGGCAGTCACGCCCTTTATTATCATTCTGGCAGCGTGGGGGGCAGATAAACTCTGGCCTCTGCCGCTACATGAAGTTAACCCCGCACGCGTCGTCGTGGCGCAGGATGGGACGC
Source organism: Escherichia sp. E14S1 (assembly GCF_004211995.1). Classification (NCBI taxonomy): domain Bacteria; kingdom Pseudomonadati; phylum Pseudomonadota; class Gammaproteobacteria; order Enterobacterales; family Enterobacteriaceae; genus Escherichia; species Escherichia sp. E14S1. The sequence continues at coordinate 502,795 of NZ_RHJQ01000008.1, read as the reverse complement.
CGCTCTGGCGCTTTGCCGATGCTGATGGCATCTGGCGTTATCCGGTAACCATCGAAGATGTTTCTCCACGTTATCTCGAAGCACTGATCAATTACGAAGATCGCTGGTTCTGGAAGCATCCAGGCGTGAACCCATTCTCGGTGGCTCGTGCTGCCTGGCAGGATCTTACTTCTGGTCGGGTTATCTCCGGCGGCAGTACGCTCACTATGCAGGTAGCTCGCCTGCTTGATCCACATTCGAAAACCTTTGGCGGTAAAATTCGCCAACTCTGGCGCGCATTTCAACTGGAATGGCACCTGTCTAAACGTGAAATTCTGACCTTGTATCTTAACCGCGCCCCGTTTGGCGGTACGTTACAGGGGATCGGTGCGGCAAGCTGGGCTTATCTCGGAAAATCGCCTGCTAATTTGAGCTATTCCGAGGCAGCAATGTTGGCGGTGTTACCGCAAGCGCCCAGCCGACTGCGCCCGGATCGCTGGCCGGAACGTGCTGAGGCCGCACGTAATAAAGTGCTCAAACGGATGGCTGCGCAAGGTGTGTGGTCCCGTGAGCAGGTAAAAGAATCTAGTGAAGAGCCCATCTGGCTGGCCCCCAGGCAAATGCCGCAATTGGCACCGCTGTTTTCGCGCATGATGCTCGGTAAAAGTAAAAGCGACAAAATCGTTACTACGCTGGATGCTGGTCTTCAACGACGTCTGGAAGAACTGGCGCAAAACTGGAAAGGACGATTGCCGGCGCGCAGCTCACTGGCGATGATCGTGGTTGATCATACCGATATGCGTGTTCGCGGCTGGGTAGGATCGGTCGATCTCAACGATGATTCACGCTTTGGTCATGTTGATATGGTTAATGCGATCCGATCGCCAGGATCGGTGCTCAAACCATTTGTTTATGGTCTGGCGCTGGATGAAGGTTTGATCCACCCGGCATCGCTGTTGCAAGACGTCCCCCGACGCACCGGTGATTATCGACCTGGTAACTTTGACAGCGGTTTTCATGGCCCGATCAGCATGAGCGAGGCGCTGGTGCGCTCGCTGAACTTACCTGCTGTGCAGGTGCTGGAAGCCTATGGCCCGAAACGGTTTGCGGCAAAATTACGTAATGTTGGATTGCCGTTGTATCTGCCCAACGGTGCTGCGCCCAATCTTTCGCTCATTCTTGGCGGCGCTGGTGCAAAACTGGAAGATATGGCTGCAGCGTATACCGTGTTTGCTCGCCACGGTAAGGCGGGTAAGTTGCGCTTACAGCCGGGCGACCCATTACTTGAGCGACCGTTAATGTCGCCGGGGGCCGCGTGGATTATCCGCCGTATAATGGCAGATGAAGCGCAGCCGCTTCCGGATAGCGCCTTGCCACGCGTCGTACCACTGGCGTGGAAAACAGGAACCAGTTATGGCTACCGCGATGCATGGGCAATAGGGATAAACGCTCGCTATGTGGTCGGTATCTGGACCGGCAGGCCGGACGGCACGCCCGTTGTCGGTCAGTTTGGTTTTGCCAGCGCCGTACCGCTGTTGAATCAGGTCAATAATATCTTACTGTCGCACAGTGCGAATCTGCCGGAAGACCCGCGTCCTGACTCTGTAAGCCGTGGCGTTATCTGCTGGCCGGGCGGACAGTCTTTGCCGGAAGGTGACGGTAACTGTCGCCGCCGCCTGGCAACCTGGCTGCTGGACGGGAGCCAGCCGCCAACTCTATTACTACCGGAGCAGGAAGGCATTAATGGCATTCGTTTCCCCATCTGGCTGGATGAAAACGGCAAACGTGTTGCCGCTGATTGCCCTCAAGCGCGACAAGAAATGATAAATGTCTGGCCGCTACCGCTGGAACCCTGGCTGCCTGCATCGGAGCGCCGCGCCGCACGCCTGCCATCGGCATCAACAAGTTGCCCGCCGTACGGTCACGATGCCCAGCTCCCGCTGCAGCTGACAGGCGTTCGCGATGGCGCGATTATTAAACGTTTACCTGGCACTGCTGATGCTTCTTTGCCTGTGCAAACCACGGGTGGCACAGGTGAACGATGGTGGTTTCTTAATGGTGCGCCGTTAACTGAACGTGGGCGTAACATTACGTTGCGTTTGAGTGAAAAAGGTGATTATCAGTTACTGGTGATGGATGAAATGGGACAGGTCGCGACGGTGAGATTTGCCATGCAGTAGTCTGTTTTGTCAGATTTTGTTGCTTAAACTCGGTTTATTTTAAAAAAATGTTACCTTCATCAATAGTCAACGGCCCTGTAGCTCATTATAATCCGCGCCATCTCGTACGCTGGTACAGACAACAACAGAATAATTTACAGAGGTAAAAATGGCTATTGAACGTACTTTTTCCATCATCAAACCGAACGCGGTAGCAAAAAACGTTATTGGTAATATCTTTGCGCGCTTTGAAGCTGCTGGATTCAAAATTGTCGGCACCAAAATGCTGCACCTGACCGTTGAACAGGCTCGTGGCTTTTATGCTGAACACGATGGAAAACCGTTCTTTGATGGTCTGGTTGAGTTCATGACCTCTGGCCCGATCGTGGTTTCCGTACTGGAAGGTGAAAACGCCGTTCAGCGTCACCGCGATCTGCTGGGCGCGACCAACCCGGCAAACGCACTGGCCGGTACTCTGCGTGCTGATTATGCTGACAGCCTGACCGAAAACGGTACCCACGGTTCTGATTCTGTAGAATCTGCCGCTCGCGAAATCGCCTTCTTCTTCGGTGAAGGCGAAGTGTGTCCGCGCACACGTTAATATTTTCGTAAATGCCGCGTGCAAACGTGGCATCCATGCGCCAGAATTTGTACAATGCAGCGCCCCCGGACGAGCAGTCGCTCACCGGGGCGTTTCTTTTTTCAACCCTCCAGGGGCCATAACGTGTAATAACGAGGCCGGAATAGCATATGTCTGAACAATTAGTCACACCTGAAAACGTCACCACGAAAGATGGAAAAATCAACCTGCTGGATCTCAACCGTCAGCAGATGCGGGAGTTTTTTAAAGATTTGGGTGAAAAACCCTTCCGCGCCGATCAGGTGATGAAGTGGATGTATCACTATTGCTGCGACAACTTTGATGAGATGACCGACATCAACAAAGTGTTGCGTGGCAAGCTGAAAGAGGTGGCGGAGATCCGCGCACCGGAAGTGGTTGAAGAACAGCGTTCATCTGACGGCACCATTAAATGGGCAATTGCCGTGGGCGATCAGCGCGTTGAAACGGTGTACATTCCGGAAGACGACCGCGCCACACTTTGCGTCTCCTCGCAGGTCGGCTGTGCGCTGGAGTGTAAATTTTGTTCCACTGCCCAGCAAGGTTTCAACCGTAACCTGCGGGTGTCGGAAATTATCGGCCAGGTGTGGCGTGCGGCGAAAATCGTCGGCGCAGCAAAAGTCACCGGTCAGCGTCCGATCACTAACGTAGTGATGATGGGCATGGGCGAACCGCTGCTCAACCTGAACAATGTCGTTCCGGCGATGGAAATCATGCTCGACGATTTTGGCTTTGGCTTGTCTAAACGTCGCGTGACGCTCTCTACATCGGGTGTTGTTCCGGCACTGGATAAACTGGGCGATATGATTGACGTTGCGCTGGCAATCTCTCTGCATGCGCCGAACGACGAAATTCGTGACGAAATTGTACCGATCAACAAAAAGTACAACATCGAAACTTTCCTCGCTGCAGTACGCCGCTATCTGGAAAAGTCCAATGCCAATCAGGGCCGCGTCACCATTGAATACGTGATGCTTGACCATGTTAACGACGGTACAGAGCACGCGCATCAACTGGCGGAGCTGCTGAAAGATACGCCGTGTAAGATCAACCTGATTCCGTGGAACCCGTTCCCGGGCGCGCCGTATGGCCGCAGTTCGAACAGTCGTATCGATCGCTTCTCAAAAGTGTTGATGAGCTATGGATTCACAACCATCGTGCGTAAAACGCGTGGGGATGATATCGACGCTGCCTGCGGGCAATTAGCGGGCGAGGTTATCGACCGCACTAAACGTACCCTGCGCAAACGGATGCAGGGTGAAGCCATCGACGTGAAAACGGTTTGATGTCTCTTGCGCCACGGTTACTTTTTGTACCGTGGCGTAATCTTTTATGAATATAGCATTAAGTTGCAATTGTCTGATCAATATTAACGGTGCGTTTTTGCTGACTTTAAGGCAGTATGTAACGATGCAACAGTGAGTTAGCTTTGATTCATGTGGGCTTTGTCATGAGCACACAGACAGTCTTATACTGTATGATAAAGGTTAACTTAATGGATGTCTCGCGGTGTGGGTGAGCATGATGGCTCACCGGCATCTCAATTCTCATTTAAACGTACCTGCAGCGAATGAATACTGAAGCCACGCACGACCAAAATGAAGCACTTACTACCGGCGCTCGCTTGCGTAATGCCCGCGAACAACTTGGACTTAGCCAGCAAGCCGTTGCCGAACGACTTTGTCTGAAGGTTTCCACGGTACGCGATATTGAAGAGGATAAGGCGCCAGCCGACCTTGCATCAACATTCCTGCGCGGGTATATCCGGTCTTATGCACGACTGGTGCATATTCCGGAAGAAGAGCTGCTGCCGGGGCTGGAAAAACAGGCTCCGTTACGGGCCGCAAAAGTTGCGCCTATGCAGAGTTTCTCTCTCGGCAAGCGACGTAAAAAACGCGATGGCTGGCTGATGACCTTCACCTGGCTGGTGTTATTCGTGGTGATTGGACTGAGCGGTGCCTGGTGGTGGCAAGATCACAAAGCCCAGCAGGAAGAGATCACGACTATGGCAGATCAGACCACAGCGGAACTGAACGGTAATAGCGGCCAGGCGCAGAGCGTGCCGTTAGATACCTCCTCAAACGCTAGTCAGAGTGACTCCACCACGACGTCAGCACCTGCGGATACTACCGCTGCAAACACGCAAACGTCAGACGTGACCACGCCGGCACCTGCCGTTGAACCACAGCAGAACGCAGTTGTTCCGCCTTCGCAGGCGAATGTGGATACCACTGCTACGACCGCGCCAACGGCAACGACGTCAGATGACACAGCACCACTGCCAACCGATCAGGCAGGCGTGACTACGCCGGCGGCTAACCCGAATGCACTGGTGATGAACTTTACTGCCGATTGCTGGCTGGAAGTCACTGATGCTAACGGTAAAAAACTGTTCAGCGGGATGCAGCGTAAAGACGGTAATTTGAATTTAACCGGCCAGGCACCGTATAAACTGAAAATTGGTGCGCCGGCCGCAGTACAGATCCAGTATCAAGGGAAACCTGTCGATCTGAGTCGTTTTATCAGAACTAACCAGGTTGCGCGTCTGACCCTAAATGCCGAACAATCACCGGCGCAGTAACAGACGGGTAACGCGGGAGATTTTGCATGCATAACCAGGCTCCAATTCAACGTAGAAAATCAACACGTATTTACGTTGGGAATGTGCCGATTGGCGATGGAGCTCCCATCGCCGTACAGTCCATGACTAATACGCGCACGACGGACGTCGAAGCGACGGTCAATCAAATCAAGGCGCTGGAACGTGTTGGTGCCGATATCGTTCGTGTTTCAGTACCGACGATGGACGCGGCAGAAGCGTTCAAACTCATCAAACAGCAGGTTAACGTACCGCTGGTGGCCGACATCCACTTTGACTATCGCATTGCGCTGAAAGTGGCGGAATACGGCGTCGACTGCCTGCGCATTAACCCAGGCAATATCGGTAATGAAGAGCGTATTCGCATGGTGGTTGACTGTGCGCGCGATAAAAACATTCCGATCCGTATTGGCGTTAACGCGGGATCGCTGGAAAAAGATCTGCAAGAAAAGTATGGCGAACCGACGCCGCAGGCGTTGCTTGAGTCCGCCATGCGCCATGTTGATCATCTTGATCGTCTGAACTTCGATCAGTTTAAAGTCAGTGTCAAAGCGTCAGACGTTTTCCTGGCAGTAGAATCGTATCGTCTGCTGGCAAAACAGATCGATCAGCCGCTGCATCTTGGGATCACCGAAGCCGGCGGCGCACGCAGTGGGGCGGTGAAATCTGCCATCGGTTTAGGTCTGTTGCTGTCTGAAGGTATTGGTGACACGCTGCGCGTTTCGCTGGCTGCCGATCCGGTTGAAGAGATCAAAGTCGGTTTCGATATCCTTAAATCGCTGCGAATCCGTTCGCGCGGGATCAACTTCATTGCCTGCCCGACCTGTTCTCGTCAGGAGTTTGACGTCATTGGTACGGTTAACGCACTTGAGCAGCGTCTGGAAGATATCATTACCCCGATGGACGTTTCGATCATTGGTTGCGTGGTGAATGGCCCTGGCGAGGCACTGGTTTCTACACTCGGCGTCACGGGCGGCAATAAGAAAAGCGGCCTTTATGAAGATGGCGTGCGCAAAGACCGTCTGGACAACAATGACATGGTCGACCAGCTGGAAGCGCGCATTCGTGCGAAAGCCAGTCAGCTGGACGAAGCGCGTCGAATTGACGTTCAGCAGGTTGAAAAATAATAACGTGATGGGAAGCGCCTCGCTTCCCGTGTATGATTGAACCCGCATAGCTCCCGAAACATTGACGGAAGCGTTGAGGGTTCATTTTTATATTCAGAAAGAGAATAAACGTGGCAAAAAACATTCAAGCCATTCGCGGCATGAACGATTACCTGCCTGGCGAAACGGCCATTTGGCAGCGCATTGAAGGCACACTGAAAAACGTGCTCGGCAGCTACGGTTACAGTGAAATCCGCTTGCCGATTGTAGAGCAGACCCCGCTATTCAAACGTGCGATTGGTGAAGTCACCGACGTGGTTGAAAAAGAGATGTATACCTTTGAGGATCGCAATGGCGACAGCCTGACTTTGCGTCCTGAAGGGACGGCGGGCTGTGTACGCGCCGGCATCGAGCATGGTCTTCTGTACAATCAGGAACAGCGTCTGTGGTATATCGGGCCGATGTTCCGCCATGAGCGTCCGCAAAAAGGCCGTTATCGTCAATTTCATCAGCTAGGTTGTGAAGTCTTCGGTCTGCAAGGTCCGGATATTGACGCCGAACTGATCATGCTTACTGCTCGCTGGTGGCGTGCGCTGGGTATCTCTGAACACGTTACCCTCGAACTGAACTCAATCGGTTCACTGGAAGCGCGAGCGAACTACCGCGACGCTTTAGTGGCATTCCTCGAACAGCATAAAGAAAAGCTGGACGAAGACTGCAAACGCCGCATGTACACCAACCCGCTGCGCGTGCTGGATTCCAAAAATCCGGAAGTGCAGGCGTTACTCAATGACGCTCCGGCGTTAGGCGATTATCTTGACGAGGAGTCTCGCGAGCATTTTGCTGGTCTGTGCAAACTGCTGGAGAGCGCAGGTATTGCCTACACCGTCAACCAGCGTTTGGTGCGTGGTCTGGATTACTACAATCGTACCGTTTTCGAATGGGTGACTAACAGTCTCGGTTCCCAGGGAACCGTGTGCGCAGGCGGTCGTTATGACGGTCTGGTGGAACAGCTGGGTGGCCGTGCAACACCGGCAGTAGGTTTTGCGATGGGCCTCGAACGTCTTGTGTTGTTAGTTCAGGCAGTTAATCCGGAATTTAAAGCCGATCCCGTTGTCGATATATACCTGGTGGCTTCAGGCGCCGATACACAATCTGCGGCGCTGGCATTAGCTGAGCGTCTACGTGATGAATTACCGGGTGTGAAATTGATGACCAACCACGGCGTCGGCAACTTTAAGAAACAGTTTGCCCGTGCTGATAAATGGGGCGCACGCGTTGCTGTGGTGCTGGGTGAGTCCGAAGTGGCTAACGGCACGGCAGTAGTGAAGGATTTGCGCTCTGGTGAGCAAACGGCAGTTGCGCAGGATAGCGTAGCCGCGCATTTGCGCACGTTACTGGGTTAAGGAAGGAGAAGGACAGCGTGGAAATTTACGAGAACGAAAACGACCAGGTTGAAGCGGTTAAACGCTTTTTTGCTGAAAATGGCAAAGCACTGGCTGTTGGGGTGATTTTGGGCGTTGGCGCACTGATTGGCTGGCGCTACTGGAACAGCCATCAGGTTGATTCCGCACGCTCCACTTCTCTTGCCTATCAAAATGCGGTTACCGCAGTTAGCGAAGGCAAACCAGACAGCATTCCGGCGGCGGAAAAATTCGCTGCTGAAAATAAAAATACTTATGGCGCGCTGGCTTCTTTGGAACTTGCGCAGCAATTTGTTGACAAAAATGAACTAGAGAAAGCTGCCGCCCAATTGCAACAGGGGTTGGCGGACACGAGCGATGAAAATCTCAAAGCCGTGATAAATCTGCGTCTTGCCCGAGTTCAGGTGCAGCTCAAGCAGGCTGATGCCGCGCTGAAAACCCTTGAAACCATTAAAGGTGAAGGGTGGGCTGCCATTGTTGCCGACCTGCGTGGTGAAGCATTGCTGAGCAAAGGTGATAAGCAAGGTGCGCGTAGTGCATGGGAAGCAGGCGTGAAAAGCGATGCTACCCCGGCACTGAGCGAAATGATGCAGATGAAAATTAATAATTTGTCCATCTGAGAGGGACCCGATGCAATTGCGTAAATTACTGCTGCCAGGACTGCTTTCCGTTACTCTTTTAAGCGGCTGTTCGCTGTTTAACAGCGAAGAAGATGTGGTAAAGATGTCCCCATTGCCGACCGTTGAAAACCAGTTTACGCCGACCACGGCGTGGAGCACCTCTGTTGGTAGCGGCATTGGCAACTTCTATTCTAATCTTCATCCGGCGCTGGCGGACAACGTTGTCTATGCAGCAGACCGCGCTGGTTTAGTAAAAGCGATGAATGCGGATGACGGCAAAGAAATCTGGTCTGTCAGTCTGGCTGAGAAAGATGGCTGGTTGTCTAAAGAGCCGGCATTGCTTTCTGGCGGCGTGACCGTAGCAGGTGGTCACGTTTACATTGGCAGCGAAAAGGCGCAGGTTTACGCGCTGAATACCAGCGATGGTACTGTAGCATGGCAAACTAAAGTCGCAGGTGAAGCACTTTCTCGCCCGGTGGTTAGCGATGGTCTGGTACTTATCCACACCAGTAATGGTCAGTTGCAAGCGCTGAACGAAGCAGACGGTGCTGTTAAATGGACAGTTAACCTTGATATGCCTTCGCTCTCTTTGCGTGGCGAATCTGCGCCAGCCACAGCGTTTGGCGCAGCAGTTGTTGGTGGTGATAATGGCCGTGTCAGTGCAGTACTGATGCAACAGGGCCAGATGATTTGGCAACAGCGCATCTCTCAGGCGACCGGCTCTACTGAAATCGACCGTCTGAGCGATGTTGACACAACTCCGGTAATCATTAACGGCGTTGTTTTTGCACTGGCCTATAATGGTAACCTGACGGCGCTTGATCTGCGCAGCGGTCAGATTATGTGGAAACGTGAACTGGGTTCGGTGAATGATTTCATCGTCGACGGCAACCGCATCTATCTGGTCGATCAAAATGACCGGGTGATGGCGTTGACTATTGATGGCGGCGTTACGCTGTGGACGCAAAGCGATCTGTTGCATCGCCTGCTGACTTCTCCGGTGCTGTATAATGGCAACCTGGTGGTGGGTGACAGTGAAGGCTATCTGCACTGGATTAACGTCGAAGATGGTCGTTTCGTTGCCCAGCAAAAAGTTGATAGCTCCGGTTTCCAGACCGAACCGGTTGCCGCTGATGGCAAACTGCTGATCCAGGCAAAAGACGGGACTGTGTACTCCATTACACGTTAATCGTCTCTGTCGTTCACTTTGAAAACGGCTCCTGGACAGGGGCCGTTTTCCTGTTTTTAACAACGACGCAAAAAAAGCGATCGTTGTCTGATGATATATAAAAATGAGGCTTTAAACATGGTACCTGTGGTCGCGCTTGTCGGGCGCCCTAACGTAGGAAAATCCACGTTATTTAACCGTCTAACTCGCACCCGAGATGCGCTGGTTGCGGATTTCCCGGGTCTGACTCGTGACCGTAAGTACGGTCGTGCAGAAATTGAAGGCCGCGAGTTTATCTGTATTGATACCGGCGGTATTGACGGTACGGAAGACGGTGTTGAAACCCGCATGGCGGAACAGTCGCTGCTGGCGATTGAAGAAGCAGACGTTGTACTGTTTATGGTTGATGCGCGTGCTGGCCTGATGCCGGCAGATGAAGCTATTGCCAAGCACCTGCGCTCCCGAGAAAAACCTACCTTCCTGGTGGCAAACAAAACTGATGGTTTAGATCCAGACCAGGCAGTTGTTGATTTCTATTCGCTCGGTTTAGGCGAAATCTACCCAATTGCCGCGTCTCATGGTCGTGGTGTATTAAGCCTGCTGGAGCACGTCCTTCTGCCGTGGATGGAAGATCTCGCGCCGCAAGAAGAAGTGGACGAAGACGCAGAATACTGGGCGCAATTTGAAGCGCAAGAGAACGGCGAAGAAGAAGAGGAAGACGACTTCGACCCGCAAAGTCTGCCGATCAAACTGGCGATTGTGGGGCGTCCGAACGTCGGTAAGTCTACGCTCACTAACCGTATTCTCGGTGAAGAACGCGTTGTGGTTTACGACATGCCAGGCACAACGCGTGACAGTATCTACATTCCAATGGAACGTGACGGACGTGAGTATGTACTCATTGACACCGCAGGCGTACGTAAACGCGGCAAAATCACCGATGCGGTAGAGAAGTTCTCAGTAATCAAAACGTTGCAGGCAATTGAAGATGCCAACGTGGTGATGCTGGTCATTGATGCACGCGAAGGTATTTCCGATCAGGATCTCTCTCTGCTGGGCTTTATTCTCAATAGTGGGCGCTCACTTGTGATTGTGGTGAACAAGTGGGATGGCCTGAGCCAGGAAGTGAAAGAGCAGGTGAAAGAGACGCTGGACTTCCGTCTGGGCTTTATTGATTTTGCTCGCGTGCACTTTATCTCTGCATTGCACGGCAGTGGTGTTGGTAACCTGTTTGAATCAGTGCGTGAAGCATATGACAGCTCTACCCGTCGCGTGGGTACGTCTATGCTGACACGAATCATGACCATGGCTGTTGAAGATCACCAGCCGCCACTGGTACGCGGGCGTCGCGTGAAGCTGAAATATGCCCACGCCGGTGGTTATAACCCGCCGATTGTGGTGATTCACGGTAACCAGGTAAAAGACCTGCCGGATTCCTACAAGCGTTATCTGATGAACTACTTCCGCAAGTCTCTGGATGTGATGGGTACGCCGATTCGTATTCAGTTTAAAGAAGGGGAAAACCCATATGCGAACAAGCGTAACACCCTGACGCCGACCCAGATGCGTAAGCGTAAGCGCCTGATGAAGCATATCAAGAAAAGTAAGTAATTACTTATCTGGTTTCCCTTTCCATATGGAAAGGGAAACTCATGAAAATGTGAGGATCATTTATGGAACTCAGCTGCCCAATCTGCCAAAAACCTCTCGAACGTCAAGGCGAGACGGCTCACTGCGTAACTTGCGACAAAGATTTCATCGTCCAGGCACTTTGCCCTGACTGCCACCAACCGTTACAGGTGTTAAAAGCGTGTGGTGCGGTGGATTATTTCTGCCAGCATGGTCACGGTTTAATTTCTAAAACCCGTATTGAATTTGTCATTGCTTAATATCACTGGAATATATGATTTCGCATTATATATTCCTAATATAAATATTATAATCTCTTCTCTATTAGATAAATGGCTAATTAAAAATGAGCAAAGTCTCATTGTTATAACTTTAAGACTATGTTTAGCACTTCTGGTGTGCAGTTGCTGCGTTATCTGGAATACAATGTTAGACATTATTTTAGAATTAAATTCCCACAGGGAAAAACATGTTGCAATGGATCCGCTATATAACACTAATATTTATCTCCGGTGCTG